>JAIKZC010000520.1 GCA_024682575.1 Lachnospiraceae bacterium
TTAACCCACCAGGAAGAAAGCGATCCGTCAAAAGATATAAACGTTTCTGACGTGCCCTTGATCATACATCCCAAAAGCGTGCCAAACACATTTCCAACTCCGCCGTCCAGCAATGTTCCTCCGACAACAGTACTTGCAATGGCATCCATTTCAAGTCCCTTCGCCTGATCTGAAAAACACGACATCGTATTCATGCAGAATAAGATTCCACCGACCGATACTAAAAATCCATCTATCATATATGTTTTAAGTATTATTTTCCTGACATTTAATCCCATCAGCATTGCTGCTCTTTCATTTCCGCCAACTGCATATATGCTTCTTCCAAAAACCGTGTATCTGAGCATCAAAAATACCAGCAGCACCAGAAGCAAGGCAATTATCACTGAAGGGTAGATAAAAGGATATATCATTTTCCCGTGTTTATTTAACCTTCCCAGGAAAATAATATTGATCTTATACTGGGATATGGCTGTAAAGGTCTTTTCTGTTACAGAGATCACCTCTGATGAAATAACAGCTGCGAGACCCCTGCAAAAAAACATTCCCACCAGCGTTACCGCAAAAGGCTGAAGTCGTAAATAAGAAATTAAAAATCCCTGGATAAAGCCATGAATAATTCCGACCAGCAACACTGCCGCCATCGCAGCCCATGCATTCCAGCCGTGATTCATCATAAGATCTCCCAAAATAACGGAATTCAACGCCGTCATAGCACCCACGGAGATATCGATCCCACCGGATATCATCACCATAGTCATTGCTGCTGATGTAACTATAAGCCCTGCATTATTTATAAAAATATTCAAAAAAACCTGAGGCTTTGTAAATCCCTGATCTCCAAAAAACAAAACACCACACAAATACATTAAAAGATAGAGAACTACAGTTATCCCGATCAGGCTTTTATTTATATCTGTTTTCTTAAAAAAATCCTTTATCACAATTGAGCTGCCTCCTTTACAAGCGGACTGGCGCCTGTTTTTCTTACTTTCCTGAAGATTTTTTCAATTTCAGGCGACTGCAGCGAAAGTGCTATCAAAATTACAGCTGCTTTAGATAAAGGTATCTGTACTGATGATACCCCCATTGCATATAAAGAAGTTGTAAGAGCCTGTATAGTATACGCCCCTATAACAGAGCCGGATATACTGAATTTACCACCTTTAAGCTTATTTCCGCCAAGAAGAACAGCAAGTATCGCATCCATTTCTACATTCAGTCCTATATTATTCGCATCACAGGAATATATTCTGGACGAATATATCGCTCCTGCCAGGCCTGCGAGAACCGCTGAAATAATATATGTTAAAAACTTAATACTTCTCGGATTAAGTCCTGAAAGTCTTGCCGCTTCAGCATTCATTCCAACTGCCCTTGCATAAAGTCCGAAACTTGTGAACCTTAAAAAGATTGCTGTTAATATCATGACCGCTGCTGCTAAGTATATAGGTGTAGGTACAGGATTATTTCCAATATTTGATCCTAATGCCCTGTAGGCATCAACTCTGATGTAAGTTATCTGTCCGCCGCATATAAGCTGGGCAATACCACGACCTGCGGTGTAAAGGATCAATGTTGCAACCATCGGCTGTATCTTCAGATGTGCAACAAGAAAGCCGTTCCAGACCCCGCATATAAAAGCGGATGCCAGACCGGCTGCCATTGCCAATACGATCGGGGCGTGAAGAGTATTTACAGACACTTCGCCTCCCGAAAGAATATTTGTAATAACGGCTGCTGTTAATGCAGCCACTGATCCGACAGAAATATCCACTCCACCGGACACAGAAACAACCAGAGTCATTCCGACCGCAATGATCGCAAGCTCTGAACCTCTGTTTATAACATCGATTATAAAACCGTAAAAAACTCCGTTAGTTAAAGATACATCAAAGAAATCCGGTGTCTTTACCAGATTTACAAGCAGAATTAAAAGGAGACATATCGCAGGTAAGAAAGACCTGATCTTTTCAATTTTTCCAAACGATAACTTCCCCATTTTCATAATCCTTCCGTTTAATAGGGTCTCTCGTCCAGAATCTCCTGTGTAAGAATAGTGACCGGATACTCCACTCCGTCAACAGTAACACTTGTAACTTCTGGTCTTGCCGAATACTGATATTCTTCAATATAGGTGTGCTTATCGAGAGTCCCACCATCTTCCAGGGTTTTGACCATCGAAGCAAGTATATCGCCGTAGAGCGGATTGCATTCAGTATCTACAAGAATAGTTCCGTTAAGTGTTTCTGTTAGCCCGGCTTTTGTGGTATCAAAGGATAATATAAGTATCTCTCCTGCTGCAATATCTGAACCGACCTTCTTTCCGGCCGCCTCAATGGCATCTCTTGCACCAAAAGCCTCATTGTCATTCTCGCAATAAACAACATTAACATTGTCAAAGCGCTTGAGAATAGACTCCATTACCTCCTGCCCTTTAGCCTGGGTAAACTCTCCTGTTTCCTGTGCCAATACGTTCCAACCATACTTTTTGGCAGCATCATCAAATGCCTGCGATCTGCCAATAGTCGCCGAAGCTCCCATGGTTCCCTGAATATCAACAATATTTACATCACCGTTATAACCTGTTTTCTCCAAATAAGCCTGCAGATATGCACACGCTTTCTTTCCTTCCAGTTCAAAATCAGAGCCGACGGCTGCAGTATAGAGAGAATCATCCGAATCAACTCTTCGATCCACTATGATCACAGGTATCCCTGCATCATCCGCCTCTTTTAACGACTGATCCCAGCCGGATTCCGTAATAGGATCAATGATTATATAATCCACATCCTGACTGATAAAATCACGTACCGCTTTGATCTGGTTTTCCTGTTTCTGCTGAGCATCACTGAATATCAGGTTAAAACCATTTTCTACGGAAAAAGCCTCCATAACCGAATTCGTACAGGATGTCCTCCAGTCAGATTCAGCACCGACCTGTGCGAAGCCAACAGTGATCAATGACTCATTTAATTCACTTATTGCCGCTTCATCATAGCCGGGCGACCCTGCACACCCTGTAAGAGCTCCCGTAACAAAAGTCAAAGCAAAAATTAACGCCGCTGCCTTTCTTTTCATGTATACCCTCCCAGATATTTACATGGTCAGGATAGTTCGGTCACTCCGGTCATATGCTTTAGTCCGATAGAGTATATTTTAAGCCGAATCTATCCTCTCTTCCATGCAATTATTTAACTTATAAGTTACTTTTATTCTTATTTTTATTTTTTATGTACGAAAAAAAGTAATTGAATTCCCCTGAAAAGTTAGATTTTTTACGAAAATAAAGAATACAAGTTAATTTTTTTCCTTAGTGAAAAAAATTGTTAATTAAGCTGCTTCGGAATAAATATCTCCACTTTCGTTCCTATTCCATATTCGCTGTTAACATTTATCCTTGTCTTTTCGCCATAATTTAATTTAAGCCTTTTTGCAACATTTGCTATTCCAAATCCCGAATTATCCTCAGAAGGCGCTACAGTTCCGTCGATCAGCCCCCTGACTCTTTCGAGATTTTCTGCCAGCATACCCATTCCATTATCTTCAACGACCAATTTAATGCTGTCCTCAACCTCAGCTGCCTTAATGACTATCTTGCCGCCGCTTCTTTTATTTTTTATACCGTGATAAAGAGCGTTTTCCACTATAGGCTGTAAAGTCATCTTTATCACCTTATATTTGTAAAGCATTTCAGACACCTGAATTTCGTAAACCAGTATATCACTATATCTGAAGGACTGGATCTGAAGATATGCATCCACATGCGCGATCTCTGTTCCTATGGATACAAAGTCGTTTCCTCCCGACAGAGTTGTCCTCATAAACTGCGAAAGGGATGTAACTATTCCTGCAACATCCTCTTTCCTTCCGTCCTCTGAAAGCCAGACAATGTTATCCAGGGTGTTATAAAGAAAATGCGGACTGATCTGATTTTGTAAAAGCTTCATTTCAAGTATTCTGGAATTTTCCTGTTCATGCCTGATATTTTCAACCAGATCTGAAATCTCATGTGTCATTTTATTAAAGCTTCTTCCGAGTACGGCAATTTCATTCTTATCTGAATTACCGTATTCTTCTGCGTTTATATTAACATTGAAATTTCCGTTGCCGACTTCCTCTGTCGCCTTAACAAGTTTTCCTACCGGTTTTGTGATACTGCTGGAAATGTAATATGACTGAAAGAGATTAAAAGCGATAATAATAAGAAGAATTATAAACGAACTCATTATTATCATATTTTTTCTCTTATTAAGAATCTGTCTTATCTGCTCCATATTTGTAGATTCAAAATAAATATATTTCGTAATGTCATCCTGTACGAGGTCGGTTATGACGTATATATTGCTGTCAAGACTCTCCATGTCCTCGTCATAATGTCCGCCCTCTTCTATGGATGCATTGAGATTATCTACATTAAGCTGAAGTGTATCAAGAACCTTATCCAAAGAGACCAGCTGTTCCCTTGACTTTCTGCTGTATGATGTCTGACCAAGCTCCTTAAAGCTTTCTCTTGCATTTTCGATAAGCATATCAGGACCTATCATCTCAAGCTTTTCCTGAACATTATTTTTAGTCAGCGAACGCGCCGCCATCTGATAAGTTACCGAATTCATTTCCTCTTCAAATTCAATATTATAACTATTAGCCAAAGTAATATTCTGTGCTATACGGTCATAAGACATACAAAGTCCCTGAAGCTCATAGATCAGATAAACTATTATTATGATCATCGGTATCAGACATGCGGCACACATTATAATGAGCCTCTTTTTTATGGATAAATTCTTCAAATTTAACATTTACTTCCCTCTTGCCCTGTACTCACGGGTAGTCATCCCCTGAGTCTTCTTAAACATGTAACTGAAATAATGCGGATCCTTGTATCCGACCTTATATGCAATTTCAGAACTCCTCATGTTAGTAGTCATCAAAAGCTCTCTTGCATGCTCCATTCTTTTATTTATCAGATACTCTATAAAAGTAACCCCTACTTCTGATGAAAAGATGGTGGAGAAATGATTCGGACTGATATTAGCTATGGATGCCACAGTATTAAGTGAGATATCATCCTTGTCATAATTCTCATCAATATAAGCCATGACTTTTTTAAGTATCACGCTGTATTTCTTAACTGAATTACTGTCACGCAGAGCAATTGCCCCTTCAAGTCCGCGTTCCAGATATGCCTGAGCATCTTTATAATTATTGATGCTTTTTATTGCCGCATTGATATCCTCGAATTCCTCCGAAACATCCGAGGCCTTATAACCCAGATCCTGAATAAAGCTGATGGTCGCAAAATAAAGATCCATCGTTATATAATTCAGGAAAAGTATTGAATTTATATTTTTTTCTCCAAATGATGAAAAAACTTCTTTTATAAAGTGATGTGCCTCATCAGCCGATCCGCTTCTTAAGAATTTTTCATATACGCCCTTACTCTTTTCATTCGATGCGACCATTGATACATCGACATCGATATTATCAGTCCCCGGGCTGCTAATTTCATTGGCATATATAACCTGATTCGGTTCCTTAAAATATCTGTAGGAAAATGCCCTGTTGGCATCATCATAGGATTGTCCGAGGCTGCTCAGCCTGTTGACCGGTGTTCCGACACCCACAAAATAATTTCCGTCCTCTATTGATTCCGCTGCTTCTATGATCCTTGCAATAGCATCATCGTCCTTTTTGCGTACTTTTTCCTTGCTTTCGCCCAGAGTAAGTATTGCAAAGCCTTCAGTACCTCTGTCAAAAAGATAGCAGCCATCCAGCTCATCTATTTCATCAAGTACCTGAGAGCCAAAGGCATTCTGCTTTTCAGAATAAGCATCTCCTGTTTCCCCCGGAAGCGTAAAGTTAAAAATGCTAATCTCGTAAAAACTTGCTGTCAGATCCATATCAAGCTTTCTACCTGCCTCAAGAAGTTCCGGCATTGTCATCTGGCCGCTTACCAAAGCCCTGAAAAGCTTTTGCTGCTCTATGGCATTTTTCTCGAGAAGTTCTTCCTTAGACCAGTCATCAAGCATAGATTCATTCTTTTTATTTTCCTCGATCTTTTTCTGAACTCCTTTTATAGTCTCCAACAGTTTCGGCGGTGAGATCGGCTTTAAGAGATATTCTTCGACACCTATTGAAACAGCCTCCTGGGCATATTTAAATTCGTCATAGCCTGACAGAATTATTATCTTTACATCAGGAAGCTCCTTTTTTACAAGTCGCGAAAGTTCCAAACCGTCCATAAAAGGCATTTTGATATCTGTAACCAGTATATCCGGCTTTGCTTTCAGAATGAGCGGATAAGCAAGTTCCCCGTCACTTGCCTCTCCCGAAAAATCGATGTCTTCACTCTTCCAGTCGATATGCTTTTTTATTCCATCCCGCATTATTTTTTCATCTTCTACCAAAAAAAGCTTTACCATATTAATTTCTCCCTCA
Organism: Lachnospiraceae bacterium; assembly: GCA_024682575.1. Taxonomy (GTDB): domain Bacteria; phylum Bacillota; class Clostridia; order Lachnospirales; family Lachnospiraceae; genus NK4A144. Next base: position 6,442 of record JAIKZC010000520.1, read on the forward strand.
ATTTTATACAACCGTCCACCTTGTAGTATAGCAAATATTTGTTAACATTGCACGCAAAAAAAGACATTCTTCTTATCCAATTATATTTAAAATATTATCCACTTCTTATAAAATTATAGTAAGTTTTTATAAAAGCACTTACGAAGGGAGAAATCATGGCTGGCTCAAAAGTTTATTTTACCGATTTCAGGACTACTATCGGTACATCACTCACTGTTAAGCTTCAAAGACTTATAAAAAAAGCAGGAATTGAAAGCATTGATATGGAGAAAAAATTCGTTGCCATAAAAATGCATTTCGGGGAACTTGGAAACTTATCTTATTTAAGACCTAATTATGCAAAAGCTGTTGCAGATGTCGTAAAAGAACAGGGAGGACTTCCGTTCCTCACCGATTGTAATACACTTTATCCGGGCTCAAGAAAACATGCTCTTGAACATCTGGACTGTGCAAATATCAACGGATTCAACACGATAACAACAGGCTGTCAGATAATAATCGGCGACGGTCTCAGAGGAACAGATGATATCGCTGTTCCGGTCCCGACAGCAGAATTCTGTAAAGAAGCCTATATTGGAAGGGCTATTATGGATGCTGATGTATTTATTTCACTCACTCATTTCAAGGGACATGAATCCACAGGCTTTGGCGGAGCTCTAAAAAATATAGGAATGGGCTGCGGAAGCCGTGCCGGAAAGATGCAGCAGCACAAAAGCGGTCATCCTGAAGTTATCGAAAAACTTTGCCGAAATTGCGGACGCTGTGCAAAAGAATGCGGATCAGATGCAATAAAATACATCAATAATAAGGCTCACATCGATCAGGAACTCTGTAAAGGATGCGGACGCTGTATTGGTGCCTGTGCCTTTGACGCAATAGTTAACAGAAATGAAGATGCCAATGAAATGTTAGGAAGAAAGATGGCTGAATACGCAGCAGCTGTATGCATGGGAAGACCATGTTTCCACATAAGTCTTGTCAGAGATATCTCTCCTAACTGCGACTGTCATGGCGAAAATGATGCTCCTATCCTTCCGGATATCGGAATTTTTGCTTCTTTTGACCCCGTAGCTCTCGACCGTGCATGTGCTGATGCCTGCCTTAAAGCAAGCCCCATGCCGAACAGTCAGCTTTCGGATAATCTTGCAAGCCCCGGATGGCATCATCACCACGATCACTTCTTCGATTCCAACCCTAATATCCGTTGGAAGGAAACCTTAGAACAGGCAGAAAAAGTCGGTCTCGGCACACAGGAATATGAATTGATCAAAATGTAATATTAAAAGCCCATGGTTCTTTCATGCCATGGGCTTTTTCAAATAAATCTTATCTATTAAAAAGTTCTGTTACTGTAAGTGCATCTTTATAGACGGTTTCACCGAAAGCATTGAGTTCTCCCGGTATTACCTTTTTATTTCTCCCATGATAATCACTCCCGCCGCTTACAAAGAGCCCATTTTTCTTTGCCCTGTCCAAAAGGAACTCTATCTCTTCTTTTTGATAGAGTGAATACCAGCATTCAAGCCCTTTGATTCCCTCTTCCATTAAAAGCTTCAGTCTTCCGTCGAACTCATCTGCAGTGAGATGCCTTTCGTTTATTCCTCCGAGCGGATGTGCCCAGACAGGAACTCCGCCTGACATAAGGATACCCGAAACTGCATCATCAGATGGAATTCTCGTGCTTGTAACGTCATTGGGATCCTTTTTATCATCTATATAATTTTCTATAGCTTCCTTTTTATCCGTTGCATATCCATGTTTTATGAGAAGCTTTGCAATATGAGGCTTACCTGTACTCGTAAGTGACCTAAGATAATCATATTCCTCTTTAGAAAATACTATTCCATGATCTTTTTTCAGATGATCAAGTCTTTTTTCCAGCTTCTCTATTCTCATGAAATGACCCTCACTTATGGCCATTCGAAAATCCCAGTCTTTTTCATTACAATTATAACCTAAAATATGAACCTTGCCATTGTCAGTAGTTCTGCAGGAAAATTCGATTCCCGGTATGTAGACCATATCATCGGGGACGATCTTTTTTACGGCCATTGCACCTTCTATAGTATCATGGTCAGTCACTGCAAAATATTTTATCCCTTCTTTTCTCAAACGTTCGATAAGTTCATATTCCGAGTCCGTTCCGTCGGAATATTTCGTATGCATGTGTAAATCTATTCCTCCGTTCATATTTTCTACCTTTCTTTATATATTTAAGTCTTGAGAATGTATACATGAGCCATATCTCTTGAAAAGCCCCTCCAATAAAAGTAAAATTAACATATAAAATAATATGAGGAGGAGCATTCAATTATGCCTGACAATACAGCTTATCAGTGCCCGAATTGTACCGGACCTCTGCATTTCAATGCCAAAGTCGGCAAACTCACATGTGATTATTGTTTAAGTGAATTTGAAACCGAAGAGATAAAAAAACTCTATGCAGGTAAAAATGCAGAAGCCGCTGCCGCTGAGGCAACTGAGCGTGAATGGGGTGATGATGCCGGAAATATGAGTGCATATACCTGTTCGACCTGCGGAGCTGAACTTATCTGTGAAAAAGAAACCGCAGCCACAAGCTGTCCCTATTGCGGAAATCCTACAATAATCCCCGGACAGTTCAAAGGAACAGACAAACCTCATTACTGCATACCTTTTAAACATGAGAAAAAAGATGCAGTCAACGCTCTCAATAACTATTATAAAGGAAAATTACTTTTACCGAAATCCTTTATTTCAACAAATCATATAAATGAGATACAGGGTGTATATGTTCCGTTCTGGCTTTTCTCCGGAACAGCTTCAGGAAGCGGCGTTTACGATGCAGTCCGTGAAAGTCGTCACAATCGCGGAAATGATGAAGTCATTGTAGAAAAACACTATGAAGTCATCCGTGAAGGAACACTTGATTTCGATAAAATCCCTGTAGATGCATCGACAAAAATGGATGATGCTCTCATGGATTCCATAGAACCATTTAATTATAAAGAATTAAAGCCTTTTGCCATGGAGTATCTACCGGGCTTCCTTGCAAATAAGTATGATGTCTCAAAAGAAGAATCAATGCCAAGAGCAAGAGACCGTGCCGATAAATCTATAGAAATGGAACTCAGAAATTCCGTAAGAGGATTTGATTCCGTAAACACCAGAACACACAATGAAAGCTTTCAGGGTAAAAAGATCGAATACGGCATGCTTCCCGTATGGCTTCTGAATACCCGCTGGAACGGAAAAGATTTCATGTTTGCCATGAACGGACAGACCGGAAAGATGACCGGTAATCTTCCGATATCTGGCGGTAAATTTGCAGCCTGGATCATAGGCGTATTCTTAGCAGCCATGATCCTCCTCAATCTTTTAATGAATGACATGGGTATTGCATTTATAGGCGGCGCGATCATCACGGCAATCGTCGCATTTGTTCTTTATTCAAGTATGAAACCGGTCGCAGTGGCAAGTTCTGCGGGTGCTTATGAAGGGCAGTCCGGTCTGAAGCTATCAGTAAACAGTGAACGTTACACCCATACTACAGAAAGAGTCATCCACCACGAAAGAAAAAATTAGTATAAAAAAACAAATTTTATAATAGAGTAAAGGAGAAAGATATGGGATTAATTAAAGCAATTACAGGTGCAGCCGGCGGAGTAATGGCAGATCAGTGGAAAGAGTATTTCTACTGTGATTCCTTGGACGTTGATACTATGGTCGTAAAAGGCCATAAAAGAACCAGCGGACGCTCCTCCAATACAAAAGGCGTGGATAATATCATTACAAACGGTTCCGTTATCGCTGTAGCAGACGGACAGTGTATGATCATCGTAGACCAGGGTAAAGTTGCCGAAATCTGTGCAGAACCCGGAGAATTCACCTATGATTCATCCACCGAGCCCACAATTTTCAGCGGCAATCTCGGTGAAAACATTTTGGAAACATTCAAAAACATCGGAAAACGTTTCACTTTCGGCGGTCAGGCTCCCAAAGACCAGAGAATTTACTATTTCAATACCAAAGAGCTTACGGGAAATAAATACGGCACAGCCAATCCGGTTCCTTTCCGTGTAGTTGACAACAATATCGGTCTTGATGTCGATATCTCCGTTAAATGCTTCGGAGAATACAGCTTCCGTATCATGAACCCTATACTTTTCTATACCAATGTATGTGGAAATGTTGAAGAGGATTATACAAGAGATAAACTTGATGGTCAGTTAAGAAGCGAACTCCTGACAGCACTTCAGCCCACATTTGCAAGAATTTCAGAAATGGGCATCCGCTACTCTTCTCTTCCCGGACACACCGGTGAAATGGCAGATATTCTGAATGAAGAGCTCTCAAAAAAATGGCGTGATCTTCGCGGTATCGAAATAGTTTCCTTCGGTGTATCTTCCGTAAAAGCTTCCGAAGAAGACGAGAAGATGATCAAGGAACTTCAGAGAAATGCTACTTTCAGAAATCCCAACATGGCTGCTGCGCAGCTCGTAGGCGCACAGGCACAGGCTATGCAGGATGCTGCTAAAAATACAAGTGCAGGTGGTGCAATGTTTGGTTTCGCAGGCATGAACATGGCTTCACAGGCAGGAGGCATGAATGCCCAGCAGCTCTTCCAGATGGGTCAGCAGCAACAGGCACAGCAGCCCCAGATGCAGCAGCCTCAGATGCAGCAGTCAGCTCCTGCAGCAGGTACATGGACATGCCCTGTTTGTCATAAACCTGTTAGTGGTAACTTCTGCCCTGACTGCGGCGGCAAGAAACCTGAACCTGCAGGTAGCTGGAAATGCACAAAATGCGGCACAGAGAATTCAGGCAAATTCTGCCAGAACTGCGGAGAAAAGAAACCTGCCGGAGTTCCACAGTATAAGTGCGACAAATGTGGATGGGTTCCTGCAGATCCCACTAATCCGCCTAAATTCTGTCCTGAGTGCGGCGATCCTTTCGGCGATGAGGATATCGTTTGATCAATTATCAAATAAAATAACATTGGCGACGCTTAGTCCGCCTCAAATAAAAAAAAGCCTTTTGTCAGTGTAATTTCACACTGAACAAAAGGCTTTTATTATTTAGCTTAAATCCTTGCTACACCGCTTCTTCTGGCTGCTTCAGCTGTTGCTGCCGCAACTGCATCCTTTACCCTCGGATCAAATGCCTTTGGAAGGATATAATCAGCACTGAGCTCTTCATCCGAAACAAGACTTGCAATTGCTTCCGCTGCCGCAATCTTCATCTCATCATTTATATCTGATGCCCTTACATCAAGCGCACCTCTGAAGATACCCGGAAAACAGAGAACGTTATTTACCTGATTGGGGAAATCACTTCTTCCTGTAGACACAACTGCAGCTCCTGCTGCCTTTGCCTCATCCGGCATGATTTCCGGTGTAGGATTAGCACAGGCAAAAATTATAGGATCCTTTGCCATTGAACGCACCATATCCTGTGTAAGAGTACCCGGTGCAGAAACACCGATAAATACATCGGCGCCCTTTATAACCTCCTCAAGGCTTCCCTTTTCATGATTTCTGTTTGTGATCTTAGCCATTTCCTCTTTGATCGGGTTAAGACCTTCACGTCCTTCATAGATCGCACCCTTGCGGTCAGTCATGATGACATTCTTAAGTCCACGTGCAATAAGGAGTTTTATGATAGCAATGCCGGCAGCTCCTGCTCCGCTCGTTACTATCTTTATATCCTCCATCTTCTTTCCGACAACCTTGAGTGCATTTGTAAGACCTGCCAGTGAAATAACTGCTGTTCCGTGCTGGTCATCGTGGAAGATCGGAATATCAGTACACTCTTTTAATTTTTTCTCTATCTCAAAACATCTGGGTGCGGAAATATCCTCAAGATTTACTCCTCCAAAAGAACCTGAAAGAAGAGCTACCGTCTTAACTATTTCATCTACATCCTTTGACTTTACGCAGAGCGGGATCGCATCAACATCTCCAAATGCCTTAAAAAGAACACATTTACCTTCCATTACGGGCATTCCTGCCTCGGGACCTATATCGCCAAGTCCGAGTACTGCTGTTCCGTCGGTCACTACCGCAACTGTATTCCATCTTCTGGTAAGTTCATAGCTCTTATTGATATCCTTCTGGATTTCAAGGCAGGGCTGAGCAACTCCGGGTGTATATGCAAGACTCAGTGCCTCAGAACTGTCAACCTGTGCTCTGAGTTTTATCTCATACTTGCCCTTCCAGTCATAATGAAGCCTCAATGATTCTTTTGCGTAATCCATTTTGAATTTTCCTCCGCTTAAATGTATGTTTTGAATTATAAATTGAAGGAACCCACACTTACTGCCGGTTCAAAAACAATTTTTATTCTAACACGTCAAGCGGTGATTGAGCAACAAAAGCTTATCATGACTTCTATCAGCAAATGCATCCAAAAATCAAATATCTGTCATACTGCAACCTGTGGATTTGATTCTCCGAATTTCTCCATAAGAGTCTTGCAGATTTCAGATCTGTCCTTATCGAGTTTTTCCATATTTTTTATTGTTTTATAAGCTGCAAAAAGGGTTGAAGGTCCGATCTCAGAGCTGAAATAACCTATACCCTGATTCCAGGCTAAAAGCTCAAAAACATCATCCAAAGCAGCACTGTCAAGGCCATGTATATAAGCCTTAACAAGCTCCCTGGTTGCCTGACGCATTCTTCCTGCTCCGACAGCATTTGTAAGCGACAAAAGAAGTCGTATTTCATACGGAAGATGACGATGTTCATCATTCCAGGTAAGATTCCAGAAATTCACAGCAATTTTACCAAGATCCTCATCAATCAATGGCATATTTGTAAGTGCCGCCGGTCTCATGGGAATATTCTTTTCTTCAGCTTTTTCTCTGATCCTGTAAAAATAAGCATGAAATTCAGCATTTCCAGTCTGCTCTGTATGATGCTCAAATCCCAGATCCTCCATTACCTCATAAAGCGGTATCGGCTCAAAACTCTGAATTATCTCAAGTCCCATTCCGCTTTTTAAGTTCATTGCCTGCTTTTTTAATCCCTGAAAAAAATTCCCATGAACAGCTCTCAGATCAATTTTCTTAAATTCTGAACTCTTATCTTTCCATTCCGTATAACTCATATAATTTATCCTCCGTGGCTTTATCTGCTTCTTTATATCCGAAGTTTACCACGGCTGACGCATTCAATATGTGGTTGAAACAACAAATTCAAAAATTATCACCTTTGATGGTCAGATCATTTCATTTGGAAAATCATTATTTTTTCCCTGGGATTTTCACCCTCGAAAAGATCTCCGCAGTTGATCTCATCCACTAACTCCAGATCATTAAAATCCAGCAGGAAAGAAATATATTCGTTAGACGGATAGTAAAAAAAGAAATAAAGTTCCCTCGGAACATCATAAAAAGACTCTCTCACCCTTTTAAGAACCTTCCCCAGAAGTTCTACAGAAAAAGGATTAAAAAAATAAAACCTGTCTGCTTCGGGAGGAAGTTCAAAATCCTCTGCATTTTCGCAGAAAAAGCTGCATCTCCCGGAAGATGCAGCTGTAAGAGTATTTGATTTCACAGTTTCAAAAATACGCCTGTCATATTCTATCCCTATAGACCTGCAGCGTGTCTGATAAGAAAGGAAAAAATCAACTCTTCCTTTTCCGCAGCCATAATCTATAAGGGTATTAGCCTTTTTCAGATAACCGCTGTTGGCAAGCCTTTCAAGTACCGGATAAGGTGTGGGCTCATAAGGGAAATGATACCTGTCAGCATTTGTATCATCCCTTCCCGTTGTCTTTATCCTTAATAATTTATCGTAACTTATATCATCCATTTTTAATTCTTATCACCTTTTCTTCGCTATTAGGATCACTGATGAGCGAGGATTAAGCATCCATTCTGATATTCCCTTCATAACTGCCTCACCGCCTGCCGGATAACTCCTTCCGCCGCTTTCAGAGGACAAATGCCATTCAAAAGCTTCAGGAACTATAGGAAGTGTAAAAATATGCGGCTCCCAGTGTGCATTTATCATAACATAGATAAATGCATCCGACTTTGTTTTATATTTTAGATGATCCTCTGCGTAAAGATACGCAAAAGTAAGATTATGAGCAGTCATATCAAGCTGCCAGGGTGTGACAGAATGAAAAGATAATTCCGGATAACCTGTACCATTGACTCCGTTATCAAAAGCATCATTTCTTATTACAGGATGTGCTTTCCTAAATGAAATGAGATTTTTTATATGCTCATAAATCTCTTTGTTTTCATCCAGTTTAGTCCAGTCAAGCCATGATGTAATATCGTCATGGCAATAAACATTATTATTGCCAAACTGACTGTTTCCAAATTCATCACCGGAAAGCATCATAGGAACACCACGGCTTGTGAAAAGAACCGTCATCATATTTTCGATCTGTCTGACTCTTAAAGCCCTGATCTCCGGATCATCCGTTTCTCCCTCAATTCCGCAGTTCCAACTGTTGTTGTCATTGCAGCCGTCATTATTGTTCTCACCATTGGATTCATTGTGCTTCTCATTATACGACACCAGATCGTATAAGGTAAAGCCATCATGACAGGTGATAAAATTAATAGAACCGGAAGCAACGCGTCCTCCATACATATCTTCAGAACCTGCGATCCTTGTATAAAGCTCGGGTGCACATTCTGCCCCGCCTTTTATAAAGCGGCGCACACAGTCACGATACTTTCCGTTCCACTCTGACCAGCGGTTCCATGAAGGAAAATTTCCTACCTGATAAAGTCCTCCCGCATCCCATGCCTCAGCTATGAGCTTAGTATTTCCAAGCACAGCATCGCGGGCAAGTCTTTCCAAAAGCGGAGGTGAGATCATAGGCGCACCGTTTGAATCTCTTGTCAAAATTGATGCAAGGTCAAAACGAAAACCATCGATATGAAACGCCTCAACCCAGTAGCGAAGGCAGTCCAGTATGCAGCCTCTTACCACCGCATTA
>JAIKZC010000106.1 GCA_024682575.1 Lachnospiraceae bacterium
GGGAACCTTTCCGCAGACGAGCGAAGCGGTAAGATATATAAATCGTATAACAAGACTTTTTGCCGGGAAGCATTTCGAAAGACAGCGTTTATCCGAGACCGGCAGGGAGGATGAAAATGTTCTGAAAGAAAGAATAGATAACCTTGATCCGGCTAAAAATACCTACATTACAGGATATTTCTTAAAAGAGGATTATTATGCGGATAATCTTTCTGAACTCAGGAAGGCATTCAGCTTTGATATTTCTAATATCGGAGAAGATAACAGAAGACTGCTGGATGAAATAAGATCCTGCAATTCCGTTTCAGTTCACGTCAGACGCGGAGATTATCTGACGAGCGGTAAGGCTCAGGGCTTTTTAAGCCTTGATATGGATTATTACAGGAAGGCTGTGGAATTTATTAAGGAAAGAGTCAAAGATCCTGTATTTTACCTTTTTTCAGATGATGCGGATTTTCTGCGTAAAAACTTCAGCTGGCTCGAAAACACAAGGATAGTCAGCGGAAATGATGGGGACAGAAGCTATATAGATATGCTCCTCATGAGCAGATGCTGCCACAATATAACGGCGAATTCGACCTTTTCAGAATGGGCAGGATTGCTGAATGCGGATAAAGATGCTCTTGTTATCTACCCTAAAGCCTATATTCAGGATAAGGACAGCGACATCAAGCATATTAACGGATGGCATCGTATCTGATATTTTCGTCAGATGTTAAAAACATAGAGAGATAAAAAAATTATTTTTGTAGCTTTAAACAAATTTTTGATTTAGTACAATTTACCTATTCACAAAACACAAGATATGGTATATTATATAACTATATTTAGTGATTACATCTCTCTTTCACACCATATTTAGTACAACCCGGCCACACAGCCGGGTTGTACTGCGCGAAGGAGAAAAGTTTAATAATATTTTACAAGGAGGGGTTCCGGTTCAATGAACCCGGAAGGATATCGAAATGAACATCATTAAACGTAACGGCGAAGAAGTAGAATTTGATGGAGAAAAGATCGTAGCAGCCGTAAAAAAAGCCAATAGGGAAGTTACGGAAAATCTGAGACTTGATGATGCAGGGATCAGAGAAGTTGAGGAGCATGTGGAAGCATATTGTGCTTCAATGAGCAGAGCCATGAATGTAGAAGAGATACAGGATATGGTAGAGAACGAGATTATGCAGGCAGGAAAATACGAGCTCGCAAGAAAATACATCACCTACCGCTACAGACGTGCTCTGGTACGTAAATCAAATACGACCGATGACAAGATCTTATCACTCATCAGTTTTAAAAATGAGGATGTAAAACAGGAAAACTCCAATAAAAATCCTGTTCTTGCATCAACACAGAGAGATTACATGGCAGGAGAGGTTTCCAAGGATCTTGCACGCCGTTTCTTCATGCCGGAAGACGTTATGGATGCAAATGACAAGGGAATCATTCATGTACATGACCTTGATTATGTCTCACAGCAGATTCACAACTGTGACCTCGTAAACCTTGAGGATATGCTTCAGAACGGAACTGTTATCTCAGAGACAAAGATCGAGAAACCTCATTCATTCCGCACAGCCTGCAATATCGCTACGCAGATCATTGCCCAGGTTGCAAGTTCACAGTACGGCGGACAGTCGATAACTCTTTCACATCTCGTACCCTTTGTAGATGTGAGCCGTCAGAATTACAGAAAGGCCGTAAGGGAAGAGTTCGAGGCAGAGGGACTTCCGCTTTCAGAGGAAAAGATCAACGAGATCGCAGAGATGCGTGTACGCAAGGAAGTAAGAGATGGTGTACAGGTTATCCAGTATCAGGTCATCACCCTTATGACAACAAACGGACAGGCTCCTTTCGTAACTGTATTTATGTATCTTGACGAAGTTCCGGAAGGCAGGATCAGAGAAGATCTCGCTCTCGTTATCGAGGAAATGCTCAAGCAGCGTATCAAGGGCGTTAAGAATGAAAAGGGTAACTTCATTACTCCTGCATTCCCTAAGCTCATATATGTTCTTGATGAAGACAATGTTACAAAGGATTCAAAATACTGGTATCTGACAGAGCTTGCTGCACAGTGCACAGCAAAGAGAATGGTTCCCGATTATATCTCAGCAAAGATCATGAAGGAACTTAAAGGTGATGTTTATCCCTGCATGGGCTGCAGAAGCTTCTTAACACCTGATACAGAAGGCCTCGGTGAGAACGGCGCTCACAAATATTACGGACGTTTCAACCAGGGTGTCTGCACTATCAACCTTGTTGACCTTGCATGCTCGTCGGGCAAAGATGAGGAAAAATTCTGGAAGCTCTTTGATGAGAGACTTGAGCTTTGTAAGAAAGCACTTATGTGCCGTCATGAGAGACTTATGGGAACACCTTCAGATGTTGCTCCTATCCTTTGGCAGTACGGTGCTCTTGCAAGACTTAAGAAGGGCGAAGTTATCGATAAATATCTCTTCGATAACTATTCAACTATTTCATTAGGATATGCCGGAATCTGCGAAATGACCAGATACATGAAGGGATGCTCACATACACAGGAGCCCGGAACATCATTTGCTCTCAAGGTAATGCAGCACATGAACGATAAGTGCGCAGAGTGGAGAGCAGAGACCAACATCAGCTTCAGTCTTTATGGAACTCCGCTCGAGTCAACTACCTACGAGTTCGCAAAGAAGCTTCAGAGAAGATTCGGCATCATC
>JAIKZC010000132.1 GCA_024682575.1 Lachnospiraceae bacterium
CCCTCTGCAGCGATCTTATCCCTTACTTCATCTTTGATCTGTGCAGAAATTGCCTTACCGTCAATGATTTTCATAAAATCTCCTTTTATATCAGAAAAGTCCGCTTATCTTGCCATCTTCATTTACATCTATATCCAGAGCAGCCGGATGCTTTGGAAGTCCCGGCATTGTGAGGATATTGCCTGTAAGGATTACAACAAAACCTGCTCCGGCAGACACATAGGCATCTCTTACATTAAGAGTAAAGCCTTCAGGACGTCCAAGCAATGAAGGGTCGTCTGAAAGTGAATACTGTGTCTTTGCCATGCATACCGGAAGGTCACCAAAACCAAGCTCTGTAAGTCTCTTAAGTGTCTGCTCTGCTGCCTTACTGAAGCTTACGGCTTCCGCACCGTATATTTTCTTTGCCACATCCTCAACCTTTTCTTTGAGGCTCTTGTTTAATTCATATATAGGATGGAAATCTGATTTCTTTGTCTCTACAGTCTCGATGATCTTATTTGCAAGAGCTATACCGCCCTCTCCGCCTTTTTCCCATACTTCGGAATATGCGTAGCTGCAGCCCATGTCTGAAACATATTTTTCTACAAATTCTCTTTCTGCAGCTGTATCTGTGATAAATGCATTGAGTGTAACTATTACAGGAACTCCAAACTGCTGAAGGTTTTCTATATGTTTCTGAAGGTTGACTATACCCTTCTTCAGGGCATCAAGATTCTCAGCACCGAGATCTGCCTTAGCTACCCCGCCATTATATTTAAGAGCACGGATCGTTGCAACGAGAACAACAGCATCCGGCTTTAAGCCTGACATTCTGCATTTGATGTCAAAGAATTTTTCAGCACCGAGATCTGCTCCAAAACCTGCCTCTGTAATACAGTAATCAGCAAGTTTTAATGCTGTTTTTGTAGCTCTTACTGAATTACAGCCATGAGCTATATTTGCAAAAGGTCCGCCATGTACGATAGCCATTGTATGCTCAAGTGTCTGTATGATATTGGGCTTTATCGCATCTTTAAGCAAAGCCGCCATTGATCCTACAGCGCCTATATCTCCTGCAGTAACCGGCTCTCCATCTACATTATAAGCAATAACCATTCTTGAAAGACGTGCCTTTAAGTCTTTCATATCCTTTGCAAGACAGAATACAGCCATTACTTCTGATGCAACTGTTATGCAGAAATGATCTTCTCTTACATATCCGTCTGCCTTTGCGCCCATTCCTACTACTACATTTCTCAAAACTCTGTCATTTAAATCAAGACAACGCTTAAGAACTATCTGTCTCGTATCTATCCTAAGTTCATTGCCCTGCTGAATATGGTTATCAAGCATAGCTGCGCAGAGATTATTAGCTGAAGTTATCGCATGGAAATCTCCTGTAAAATGAAGATTCAATTCATCCATCGGAACTACCTGTGCCATACCGCCGCCCGCAGCTCCGCCCTTAACTCCAAAGCAGGGACCAAGTGAGGGTTCTCTTAAAGCTATTACAGCCTTTTTCCCAAGTTTTCCGAATGCCTGTCCGAGGCCTACCGTCGTAGTTGTCTTTCCTTCTCCTGCAGGAGTTGGATTGATAGCAGTTACAAGAATCAGCTTTCCCTCTTTATTAGCTTCAATCTTTTTTAAATAATCCTCAGAAAGCTTGGCCTTATATTTTCCATATAATTCCAGGTCATCTTCTTCAATTCCGAAGGGAAGAGCCACTTCCTTTATCGGTTTAAGCTCAGCTGCTTCTGCGATTTCGATGTCAGATCTCATAATAACATTCCTCCTAATTCACAAATCCCTGCACTTCCGCTATTTCTCAGATGAAAAATACAAAAGTGACTAATTACATATCACCATCAACATTATATCCATCTTCCGCCTCGTTGTCATCGTATTCTTCATAATTTTCATCTTCTAATGGAATATCATCTCCGGAAAGATAAGCTTCGAACTGCTCTGCATTCATTAAGATCGTTCTCGCTTTTGTTCCATCTTCACCGCTGACAACTCCTGCTTCCGCAAGGGAATCCATGATCCTGGCAGCCCTGTTAAATCCTATCTTAAATACTCTCTGAAGCATGCCAATTGAAGCCTTATTTTTTTCTATTATAAATCTTCCTGCATCTTCAAAGTATTCATCTCTGTCGTCATCTTTTGACTTTTTCTTTGAATCACTGTCATTATTTTTTCCGGGATCATTTGCTGCCGCTGCTTCGATCTCGGAGCTTATATCTTCTTCCTCAAAGCCGGATTCCTGCATTTCATCAAGGATAAAGTCAACAACCTCCTGAACCTCGTCATCAGAAACAAAAGTACCCTGAACACGTTCCGGCTTATTAAAGCTCTGAGGATAGAAAAGCATATCTCCCTTTCCCAAAAGCCTTTCAGCTCCGTTCATATCAAGGATAGTTCTTGAATCAACACCTGAAGATACCGCAAATGCGATCCTGCTGGGCATATTTGCTTTTATAAGACCCGTTATGACATCAACAGAGGGTCTCTGAGTAGCGATGATAAGGTGGATTCCTGCAGCTCTGGCAAGCTGTGTGAGTCGGCATATAGATGTTTCTACTTCATTCTTGGCAACCATCATAAGATCAGCCAACTCATCTACGATTATAAGAATCTGAGGCATTTTCTTATATGGATTGCCATCTTCATCCAATTCCCCAATGTCGTTGAACTTATCAACTTTATTATTGTAGCCCTTCATATCACGAACCTTAAGATCTGCAAAAAGCCTGTATCGTCTGGTCATTTCAGCAACGCCCCATTTAAGCGCTCCGGAGGCCTTCTGCGGATCGGTGACAACCGGAGAAAGGAGATGCGGAAGTCCGTTGTATACAGAAAGTTCAACTACCTTAGGGTCGATCATTATCATCTTTACTTCATCCGGCTTCGCCTTATAGAGTATACTCATGATAATGGTATTGATACATACTGACTTACCTGATCCTGTCGCACCGGCAATGAGCAGATGCGGCATCTTTGCTATATCAAAGATCACCGGTTCACCACCGATATTTTTTCCTACGGCAAATGAAAGCTTTGACTTTGCCTTTCGGAATTCATCAGTATCGACAAGCTCTTTTAAGCTTACAGTTGCATTTACTTTATTCGGAACCTCGATACCAATTGCTGCCTTACCCGGTATCGGAGCCTCTATTCTGATGTCTGTAGCCGCAAGTGAAAGTTTTATATCATCGATGAGCGAAAGTATCTTACTTACCTTAACGCCCTGCTGCGGCTGCATTTCATATCTGGTAACCGTCGGTCCCTGTATGATATCAGTCATACGCACGTTAACACCAAAGCTTGCAAGTGTATCTACAAGCTTTGAAGCCGTAACCTGAAGTGATGCCGGCGAATCCAACTGCACAGTCTTAGGGATATTTAAGAGATCTACAGGAGGGAACTCATACTCTGTCTCATCCTCTTCCTCTAACGATCCTTTGATTATCTTCTCAATTTCTTTTTCAGATTCATTTTCAGAATCTTTTTCAGCTTTTTTCTCTTTTCTTAATTCTTCTTTTTTCATTGCAGATTCAGGTCTGCTGCTATTTATCTTATTTTTTCTTACGGTTTCTTCTGCCTTTTTCTCATCTTTAGCTGAAACAGTTTTAGGTATGACCCCGATTATTTCATCATCATCATAATCATCTTTAGGCTGATGATTAAAGTAGATATCTTCATCTGTTATCTCAACCAGATCATCTGTATTATCTTCATCAGCAATCTTATCTTCTTCATGAAGATCATCCTGCTCATCATTCATTGAATGATCTATATTTTTCTTCTTTTTTTCATATATAGTTTCATCAAAAGTGATCGGATCGGCTGAAATCTTTACAGTCTTCTCATCCTCGTTTTTAGAACTTCTCTCATCGATATCAATATCAAGCTCTGAAAGATGAATTTCATGCATGTCAGATTTTTCAGCGACTGCCTGCTTTTCCTTTGCGATCACATTATCCGGCTTTACCATAAAATCAGGATTCATTGCAAAAGGTGAATAAACCTCAGCATTTTTATGAGATTTATGTTCAGTCTTCTCTATCTTTCTCTCCTGCACAGGCTGATTTACCTGAGTCAGAATATCTGCCGAAGCCTTCGAACTATTTACCGTATATGTCTGAACTGCCTCAGAAGTCGGATAAACCGTATTTTCCCTGTTATCTGCCCCAACAGTCATATTATTAAGAAGTTTTCTGGTTCTCTCCTCTTTCTGCCTCTCAAGCTCTTCCTGTTCAGCACGTTCTTCCTGCGCTCTTCTCTTCTCTTCCTCGCGGAGTTCCCGCCATCTTTTATGTTCTTCTGCTGTACGCTCTGCAACCATCCTTCCGCCATCTACAGTTTTCTCGGCGAGTACGATCCCAAGTCTCTCAAGAAGTTCTATAAATGATTTTCCTGTGATACTTACAATACATATGATAAGTATCAGCAAAATGATCAAAACTGCTCCAGCAGTTGAAAACGCAGCCTTCAATGCTTCAAAAAGTCCACCGAAGATCGCACCGCCTCCATGATGTGTCTCAGAAGCATATTCATAGAGCGACATATAAGTCCCATCCTTATACTCTCCCTCAAAGAAGCACTGCATAAGC
>JAIKZC010000433.1 GCA_024682575.1 Lachnospiraceae bacterium
TCAGTTCACACTTGATGACGGAACAGGCACAGATCGTACGATTCTCAGCGGAATCCACGCATTCTACGAGCCTGAAGAGCTGATCGGAAAGACCTTGGTTGCAATCACCAACCTTCCGCCCAGAAAGATGATGGGCATCGAATCCTGCGGTATGCTGCTTTCAGCAGTAAACAATCTCAAGGATTCAGAGGATGAGGAACTTCACCTTCTTATGGTTGATAACCACATCCCGGCTGGTGCAAAGTTATACTAATCAACACGAATTTGTGTAACAAAAATAGCTGATTTAGGTGTTACAAGGGGGGAAATGTAACATTTTGACAACAAAAACCCTTCTGAAGACGCCTAAAGACGGCCTGTGTTGAATAGTTGCAGAGAATATAATAGTCAAAAGACTACTCCAAAAGGAGTCGTAACTCTTAAAAAACGATTTTAAGAGGTGCGACTCCTTTTTTGTATTTACGAATGCTTAGCAATGACTTCCGAAAAATCGAAATGGAGGAAAAATAATGGATTTCAGTAAAGATGATTATTACAGTGTAGCAAGCAGGAAAGAGATCAGAGAAGAATCCAAAAAATTAAGAAACAAATTTCTCAGATATAAGGAAGCAGAAATTGTTTACAGCATTCAGCATAAAAAATTACTTGAACTTGCAGATGATGCAGGTGCGTTATATCGGATTGATGGATATGTATTAATTAACAGAGATATTTTTGATGCTTATCTCGAGCAATTCAGACAACCGGCAAAATCTAAATCCAAAGCTGCCTTAAATATCAAAAGGAGAAAAAGAAAGTAATGAGTGGAATGATATGGATGTTTTCAGATTGGCTGGATGATTTAGATATAGCTTTTGCGAAGCGTTCATTTATAACATACCGTGAAGGCTGTGAATATTATGGTCTAACGGAAAAGGTAATGACCAGGCTGGCAAAAGAGGCCGGTGCAGTCTATAAGCTTGGACGTAGATTTGTCCGTATCAGACGGGATCTGTTTGAAGAGTATTTACGTGAATTGTATAGAGAGGAGCTATCAAATGAGAGCAAGAATTAACTATCAGGATGTGGTGACGTATATAAGGGAACAGGAAAATAAAAACAGAAGACTTGCAAGAAAGGAGGAAAGGGATAAGGAGAGCGTAAGTCAGGCTAAAAAGGCTATAATAAATCCCCAAAAGCAGCAAAGTAAGTATATGCGTATCAGAGAGGCAAAGGAATATTATTGCTTTGGGATTACTACAATACGTAAGCTTGCAAAGGAAGCCGGAGCAACAATTCATATAGGCAAGTGCCTTTTGATCGACACAGAAATTTTTGAAAATTATATTGATTCATTTCGTGATGAATAAAGGAGGCTGAATATGAGTAAGGTTATCGCAATTGCAAATCAAAAAGGTGGTGTCGGTAAGACTACTTCTGTTATGAATCTTGGTGCGGGATTGGCATCCTCCGGAAAAAAAGTTTTGATGATTGATCTTGATCCGCAGGCTTCACTAACTTTGAGTTTGGGATATCGGGAGCCGGATCGATTGGAAGCTTCAGTTACAGATATTATTTCAAGGATTGTCAATGATGAAGAAATTACAGAGGATCTTGGAATAATTCATGTTTCAGATAATCTTGATCTACTGCCCTCTAATATAGAACTGTCGGCTGTTGAGGTATCAATGGTAAATGCAATGAGCAGGGAACTGGTGCTTAGAAGTTTTATAGATAGCGTCAGGGAAAAGTTTGATTTTTGTTTAATTGACTGCATGCCTTCACTTGGGATACTTACAGTTAATGCGTTGGCGTGTGCTGACAGCGTTTTAATTCCGGTTCAGGCAGCATATCTTCCGGTTAAGGGACTTCAACAGCTTATAAAAACGATTTACACAGTAAAGAGAAGACTTAACAGTAAATTAGAGATAGAGGGAATTCTGTTTACAATGGTAGATCGCAGAACATTATATGCAAAAGAAATAGTTGAGGAAGTAAATTCCGTATATGGAAAAACAATTCCGGTATTTCAAATTGAAATTCCAATGTCGGTAAAGGCATCTGAAATCAGTATGGTTGCAAAAAATATATATGAGTATGATCCGAAGGGAAAAGCGGCGGCAGCATATACAGAATTGACACAGGAGGTATTAAGACATGGCTTCTAAAAGAGAAAAAGTACACTTTGAAACAGTAGAAGAACTGCTTGGTGCTCCGATTGAGAAAGATGCTACTACGGAGATCCGTATAGATCAGATCTTCCCATTTGTAAATCATCCGTTTAAGGTTGTTGATGATGATAAGATGGATGATCTGGTTCAAAGCATTAAGGATAATGGTGTAATTGTTCCTGTGCTGGTTAGACCAGATGATGAAGGAACCTATGAAATGATATCCGGCCATAGAAGAATGCATGCGGCTAAGAGGGCAGGACTAATAACTATACCGGCAATAATTAAGCCTATGACTGATGATGAAGCTACTGTTGCGATGGTTGATTCAAATATGCAAAGAGAAGAAATCCTTCCCAGTGAAAGAGCTTTTTCTTTAAAAATGAAAATGGATGCTATGAGGAGGCAGGGAGAAAGGACGGATTTATCGAAGAGTGAAACTTCCGCCACTCAGTGGCGGAAGTTAGAAACATCTCAGATTGTAGGTGAAGGCGTAGGTTTAGGAAAAAGCCAAGTTAAAAAGTATATCCGCCTTACAGAGCTTATACCCGAATTCCTTGATATGGTAGACAATCACAGGATTCCAATAGTTACAGCTGTAGACCTTTCGTATCTTGACAAAGATACTCAGCAGATTCTATGCACTTACTTT
>JAIKZC010000325.1 GCA_024682575.1 Lachnospiraceae bacterium
GCCCCGGGCGACGGAGAAAAGTTAATTGTTCTTGAGTTCTTCGCCGTCGGTAACGACATTTCAGCATTTATTTTTATCTGTTGTCAAGAGTGGCGTCAATTTGACAACAAAGTATATGTTTTGGTTACTTCATTGCAGGAATCCGCATTTACTTTATTATCACCTTATCGATCTTTCAGATACATTTTGATCAGTCATCATCATCATCGTCGTCATCATCGTCGCCGTGCTTATCATCTTTTTCATCATCGTCATCATCATCGTCGTCTTTTTCATCATCGTCGTCATCATCATCGCCATCATCAGAGTCATTATTCTCAACTACAGGCGTATTTTCGACCGTGGTATCCGTGATCGGAGTTATCGGAAGTACCGGCAGAACGACCGCTTCATTTTCATTATTCTGAGTCGTATTGTCTGTCACTGGAGCAGCCGGTTTCGGGCTCTCCTTTACAGGCGCCTCCTCTTTAACCTCTTCTGTTGCCTCTTCCGGAATATCATCCCAGGACACAGGCTGTGCGGAAACAGTGTCTGAAGAAGGAGTAACCTTGTCTTCCGAAACCAGATCAAGAGCCGGATCCTTTAAGGGTTTAGAACTCTTATATCCGGTGTAGTCCTTGATATCGACCTCATTGTCCTCGAGGATAACCATCATATCGGAAAGGCTTACAGAAGCAAGTTCCTCCGCAGTGATATTTTCATTGTCCGCGGCGATCTTCTGCGCCAGAGCTGCCTTACCGTTTGAAATATCATATTTTTTCGCAAGCTCGACTGTATCCTTATCGACCTTAACCGTCTGGTTCAGGATTTCGTGAGAATCATCAATATTTGCAAGGGTTTCGGCTGCATCCTCTGTCAGCGTCTCCTTAATCTTATCCGCCTTCTTCTTGCTGCCGCTTTCTACCGAGATCAGCATGATATCGTTTTCCTTACCGATATAACCATGCTTATACATCGAACCCACAATTGCATTCATGGCAACATCCAACGGCACGCCCTTGAGCTCCATTTCGTCTAAAACCTGCTCGCCGTCCTTATTATCAGCCTCTGCCGAAATTATCTTATCCGATGCGCTTACCGCAAGCTCGATACTCGGGTTAACGTCAAGATATACAGTGGCGTCCTTCTTAAAGGAAAAATTATATAGTGAAAGGATACAGATAAAAAATACCGCTGCCGCAGCCGCAACATAAGTTGAAATACTGTTAATCTTAAAGAATTTCTTCTGTGCGCTGTTTTTCAAAAACCAGGCATCCTTATCCGCCTTTTCCACGGGAGTCTCCCAGATCTTATCCTTCAAATCCGGAACCAGATTCCCGATCCCTCTTTTAATATGCTTTTCTATGTCTTTTATATTCATCTTTTTCACCTGCTTATATTTACGCCTCAATAGCATTGCGAAGTTTCGCGAGAGCACGCCTGTATTTCGAAAGCACCGTTGTAAGCGGTATTGAAAGCATCGAAGCTATCTCTCTGTGCTTAAGTCCGGAAACCGCATGAAGAATGATTATCCTGCTCTCCTCATCCGTAAGGACCTTGAAGGCAGCCTCCAGAACCATCCTGTCTTCACTGTCTTTTACGGCATCAAAAAGCGACTCACTGTCTTCATCAAGCGGCATATCACTTGTGTATTTACCACTCCGAAGCTTCATCAGGCAAAGATTCCTCGTTATCGTGAGGATCCATGCCAGCGGCTTGCCCTGCGGCGTATACAGATGCGCTGCAGAACGGATCTTCAAAAAAGTATCCTGCATTATATCCTCTGCATCCGATCTGTTTCGTAAAAACGTAAACGCATATGCATATATCGTTGTGCTGGTTGCTTCATAAAGTTTAGCGAAAGCTTCCTTACTCTCCCCAAGCTCCGCAAACCATCTTTCGTCTATATCCAGCTTTTCTTCATTTATAGGCGTGTCATACGCCATTGCAGCAAATATCAGCATTTTTCTTCCCTAATTTTCATTTTAACGGTTATCAAGTGAACAATTTATTATAACGTACCCTTGTCGTCCTGTACAATTCCCATGGTGATCGCAAGGTTACCGTTCCTGCATCTGATCTCATCTATAAAATCCTTTTCGCTCTCCGTAGAATTAAGCCTTACCCTGTAGGTCAGCTCAAACATCGAGCCCATATTCACCGTACGTACCCTTTCAAGTGTATATCCCGATGTATAAGCATTCATGAGATCATCGAAAATCCCTGAATAATTGAGATCCTCCGGAATAGTGATGCGAAGCTGCCTCTCCATCATAGTCGGATGTCCGAAACCGGTCCTGTCTAGCAGGAATAAAATTATTCCGACAAGAACCGTTATAAAACCTGCAATTGAAACATAACCAAGGCCGGATGCAAGGCCTACAGCCATTCCATAAAATATAAATCCTATCTCCCAGGCAGATCCCGGCGCACTCCTGAAACGTACAAGTCCAAAAGCTCCAAGTACTGAGATCGACGCACCGACGTTTCCGTTTACAAGCAGGATTATCGACGCCGTAAGCATCGGCAAAACTGCAAGTATCACAACATAATCACCATTCTGCGGCCTAAGTGTCCTGTAAAGGCAGGCTATCAAAAGCCCCAGGCAAAGCGCCGTTCCCAAAGTCATAAATACTGTTTCAAGCTGGAAATTCCCTAAGTCCAATATACTGTTCATCATTTTTCATTCCTCCGTAAATACTCAACCTCTGATTTTTAACTGTTTCTTTTTTATAGATATTTCCATATTTCGAAAACGAAACGGGGTAGATCTTTAATTCTGCCATCACAGCAGAAAACCAATACGGCACCGCCCCCATTATCTTTGATTCCATAAGAACCTTGTCCCTGTCCAGCAGGGGTTCTCCCCTGTCTCCATCCTCGAGACGGACATCATCTCTCCGACTTCTGATATTTTTATCAAAAGTAAGACGGAATTCAGGATCCTGCTCGTCAAAATAAGCCTTGCGGTCATATGCCAGATAAAGCGCCGGTATCAGCTTCTCCCGACCCAGCATAAAATCGATCTCCCTTAAGATCTGCGAATCCTTTTCGGGTCTCACTCCCTCGTTAAGATAAGCATAAGCTTCGTCAAGCTTCAATGCGATACGCCTTTTATTTACCACACCCTTGTATTTTTTCTTAATTTCTAAAAAAACCGTCGTGTCCATTTTAGGTATGCCATAGCTTCTGAGCCTCAGCTTTTCCTTATATTTAGGCTTTTCTATGGATCGCCTGATCAGAAGATTATCATAAGTATCATAGTAAATATTTGAAATGGTATGCTCACCATACTGATCAAGCTTCATCCGATATCCAACCTTCGAAAGAAGTTCTTCATACTGATCCATTGTCAGAAGATATTTCTTTTCACATCTGTTAAATACGGTCTGCGCCACATTTATTCCTCCCTTGAAATTTTTTATATCATTCCGGATGATCTAAGGCTTTTTGAGCCTTTCATATAGTTAATGCACGGGAGGGGAAAAATATTGCAGCAATTTGAAAAAAGTTTTTTTGGGCGAAAATGACCCACATACTCCGTCCCCCCAGGTCATTTTCACCCATTCCGTGCACTTTTTCGCAAAAACTCTTCTTTTCCCCACCATTTTTGCCGATAAAAATTTCGTATAAAATCTTATATAGATTTAGGAGGGTATAAATATATGAAACAAATCTTATCCAGGGGATTAGCCGTGGCTTTTTCCTCTATTCTGTTCACTACATCTGTTGCAGCTGCTCCGGGAGGCAGCTCATCAAGTCCGACCTGGTCAGGAGCAACGACCATTACCTCATCCATAACTACAAACAATCAGACTTATTCATCAACTACAGCTGACCAAAATGCTCTGCTCATTAACACCAACGGTACAGTAACGATCAATAATCCCACTGTCACCAAAAGCGGAGGTACAAGCGCCAGCGATGACTACAGCTTTTATGGAATAAATTCAGCCGTTATGTGTAAAGGCGGCGGAACTACCACAATAACCGGCGGCAGCGTTAATACAACAGCAGCCGGAGCCAACGGAGTATTTTCATATGGCGCAAATAACGGCACGACTAACGCAACAGGAGACAACACTACAGTAAAAATCTCCGACATGACAATCACCACCACTGGAAACGGAAGCGGCGGCATCATGACAACCTACGGCGGAACCACCAATGCCGAAGACCTTACCATTACAACCAAGGGTGGTTCGTCAGCACCGATAAGGACAGACCGGGGCGGCGGCTGGGTAACGGTCGACGGAGGAACTTACACTTCCAACGGACAGGGCTCACCCGCGATCTACTCTACCGCAGATGTGAAAGTTTCAAATGCCACACTTATTTCAACCAAATCAGAAGGTGTCTGCATAGAAGGAACAGGCTCGATAAAACTCACAAACTGCAGCCTTACTGCAAATAATACCTCGCTCAACGGCAATGCGACTTTCTATGATACCATCATGATCTATCAGTCACAGTCAGGCGATGCCAGCGACGGAACCTCTTCATTTACAATGACCAACGGTTCCCTGACTTCAAAAAAGGGTCATACCTTCCACGTTACCAATACCACGGCAACGATCGCACTTGAGGATGTAGATATCACAAATTCTTCAGATGATGTACTGATCTCCGTTTGTGATGACGGATGGAGCGGAGCTTCAAATGTCGCAACCCTTACGGCCACAGACCAGGAACTTTCCGGAGATGTGCTTGTAGGCAGCGATTCGACACTAACAATGGTACTCAGCGATGATTCCTCATTTGAAGGAAAAACCTCCGGTGTTATCAGCAATGGAACAGGAAGCAGCGTCTCAACCACTATCGGAACCGTAAACATGACGATCGGTTCAGGCTGCAGCTGGAAGCTTACCGGTAATTCCTATGTAACTTCACTCACCAATAACGGAAGCATCGACACCAACGGATATACACTTTATGTAAATGGAAACGCCTACGACGGTACAGATGACGATGATGATGACGATGACGATAATAACAACTCAAACAACAACAGCTCAAATAACAGTTCCTCATCATCCGACAGCACACAGTCCTCAAATACCTTTGTCGGCAGCGAAAAGCTCAATATCAGCACATTGATGGGCTCACTCAGCAACGTAAAATATAAATCTTCAAATAAAAAGATTGCAAAGGTAAACAAAAAAGGAATCGTAACCTTTAAGAAAACAGCCGGTACAGTAGTCATCTCTGCAATAGATAAATCAACAAAATCTACTGTAAGTTCTGTTTCTTTAGACGTGAAAGTTCCGTCATTTACTCAGAAAAAGCTCGAACTCAGCTCTTCAGGCTCAGTGAGCGTTAATCTCTATAACTATTTAAGCGCTGACGGAATAAGCGAAAGTCCGACCTGGATTTCCTCGAAGCCATCTGTTGCGTCGGTAGATTCCGCGACAGGAGTCCTGACCGTAAAAGGCACAGGTTCCGCAAAGATATACGCAGTATACGGCGCAAGCACCACTTCGGACAAAATGGGAAGCAGGAAAAAATATAAGATAAAAATAAAAGTGAAATAAAAAAACGCCCCGGGGCAGAAATCGCTCCGGGGCGTTTTTCTGGGGCAAAAATGAGCTCATTTCCCCAAGGTCATTCACTGAATATAAACCATCGCTGTTTTCCTAAACGCAGTAACCGTCCGGATGATCGACGATATCATCAGTCCCGTCGCATAAACAAACGAAACCGTATTATGATTTCTGATAAATATGATGCAGACCAGCACCAGTAAAATATTGATCATCCCGTGGGTCAGCTTCAATCTCCAATTCTTAGCCCCCATCTTCCTCGAAGAAAGCGAGCTCAAAATCTTAAGAACACCATCCAATCCATTAATAACAATAAGATATAGCAGAACATAAATCCTCGGTACATTCGAGAGCGTTCCCGTAAAAAGCCCGAGATCAAAAAGCATCAATCCCCTGTATAGGGACAACTTCCCGCCCACCATGAACCTCGCCATGGTAAAATAATAGATCAGCATCCTGATCCCCGTAAGCATCAGCCCCAAAGTGATAACGAATAAAATAACATAATATCCGTCTTCAGGATCCAGGATCATCATCAGCGAGCCGATCATCATGAAAAAAGCCATTATCAAAAGCCTGATCCGCTGAAAGAACGTCATAAAATCACCCCTTTAAGGAATCGGAAGACACCTTAACCTTAGAATAACCTGCGAGTTTATTTTTAGATTGGAAAATAGCATTCGTGACCATACCCTTCTGCGCGATGGCCGCCCTTATAAAATACCCAAGAAAAGTATCCTCCTTCTGAGACTTAGACGCCGTAATATACTCCTCCTGATAACGTTCGATATCGAAATCCTCGATCTCAACCCCCGAAAGCTCTCTCCCGAACTCCTTCCAGTCCGCAGACGAATTAAGCTGCCTCTTTCTGAAAATTCCGTCGATCCGCTCCCTGTAAGGCTCTACAGCCGCCTCCTCATACTTTTCCTTTTCAAACGAATCATACTCGCCCCTCAGATACTTCATCGCATAGATCATCTGGCAGAAAGCGTGCATGTAATCAGACGGATTATCCTTAATGATAAAATTGTAATCCCCCCACGCCGGAAGATATTTATACTTAGCAAAAGAATAATCCGGAAGATGACCTGCCCTGCCGTGCCCCAGATTCATTATCGAATTCTCATCCAGCTGATAGATACTGTTCGTATATAAACTCTTCTCCAGATCATCCGGAGAAGAAGCGCTGTGACGAAACTTTATCTGCCTCTCAACAACTTCCCCGTTTTCCTCAAAAATATCATAAAAATACTTGTCAGTATTATTAATCACAAGTGAAGGAGTGCCAGCAAAATACATATGAGCCCAGGTATCCGCCAGAACATGCATCGCAAGCCCCACAGCCTGCAGCCCCTTATCCCTGGCGAGCTTTACCGTCTCCAGGAGCAGATCGCCATTTGGTCCGCAGATAAGCCTGAATTTATTCATATATTTCCGGCCGCGTTTCTCCTTTTTCGCATAAAGATCCCTCGGAAGAAAATGAAAAGACGACCAGATCCTCGTGATATCCTGTAAACCGATCAGGTCAGTCCTCGCCTCCGCAAGCTCCAGCTGAAGCTGCGTCGTTGCAGCAATCTGAGGCCCATGGATCTTTGATAAAAAAGCTTTCGAACAAAGATCCACAAGCTGGGCACAGTAGGCTATATCATGGCTTTCCTCGGGTGAATATCCGGAAATAAACGCTGCACAGTAAGTTGCGTAATAATGAAAATCTTCCTGCATTTCATATGCCCTCATCAAGTCTTTTCGTCAGGCGTACAGTTTTAAATGAAGAATAAATAAGATCAAACAGGATAAAACAAAAAGTCATATCGATAACTATCGACGCTGTCTGCGTCAAAGGATAGGTTTCATATACCTCAGGCATAAAATAGGTCGGCAGTCCGAACACCTGCACCAGCAGGTCGATAACCGCCATTATTATAAATATCCGCCCACCGATATTTCCATTGGAAAAGTGAATGGCACCTATCCCGACAAAGAGATTTAGCATAAAAAAGATCATGTAGACAATGAGCACCGCTGCCAGAAAAATATATTTAGACTCCTCCCAGACAGCATCCTCGATCCCCATGATCTCCTTAAAGCCATCATCCCCCATAACCATCATGATAATGATCTTGATAATCGACCAGAAACTGAAAGCAATGAGACCTACCCCGCAGATCCCGACATTACGTCTGTACTTCCTTATAGATACCATATTTTTTTCATTCATAAAAATCTCCTCTTCAGAAATAATTGTATAACATCTGAAGAGAGAATTTTGTGTTTTTTAGCGGACAAAAAAGGTGAAGACCCTTGCGAGCCTTCACCTTAAATACCTCACTATATATAACGGTCACTGCTTAACAGCGTTATAAAGCTCATCTGCCTCTGCCTCTGAGAGCTGACCTGCTGCATAAGATGTACCCTCGGAATCAACGATATAAATATCATCTCCATCCTGAACATAACCAAGAGTAAGTCCGCCAACAGTTACGAGAAGGAAATCAGTTCCGTCATCAGTTGTCGCATTCTCAACAGTGTACTCTGCAACAGCCTCGTCAGTTCCGTCATTTACATAAGCCATGTCCTTGCCGTCAACCTCATAAAAGGCGATCATAAAGTCATGTCCGTTTCCGTCATTTGCATAATATCCATCAACAAAAACAGGCTCGGATGAAGAATCTGCTGTGTCAGAGCCGCTGTCTGCACCCTCCATCTTATCAACAATGCCGCCAAGAGCCTCAACCATGGTAACCATCGAATCATTTATTGCCTGAATGTCCTCCTGACTCTCAAAATCCTCCTCCTTAAGCTCACCCATCTGATCGATGACATCCTTTGCCTCGGTAAGAAGACTCTCAACCTCATCACTCTGAGCTATGGACTCATCCATATAAGCTGCCTCAACCTTGTCATAAAGATCCTTAAGGATAACGAAATTATCCTGAAGATCAGCAAATGTCAGCTCGCCGGATCCTTCCGCATCACCTGCATCAGCCTCTGCATCAACCTCTTCAACGTTTTCTTCACCGGTCTCTTCAACTTCCTCTTCAGCAACTTCTTCAGATTCAGCCGGAGCCTCAGACGCTGCGGGAGCTTCAGCAGCCGGCTCAGATGAGCTTCCGCCGCATCCCATCAATGTGCATGAAGCAAAAACACCAACCATGAGTAACGCCAATAATTTCCTTTTCATTCCTAATCTCCTCCTCGAGAATTTTAACCTGCGAATAGCCTTAACTATTCATCTCCTCCCTGCTACATTATTGATTATAAATTCTGCCCTTTGAAAAATATAGTACCCCTAAGGCTACTTTGCCTGTTTTATTCGAGATCGTACCATTCATCATCATCCTCGTCATAATAATAGTAACTGTCATCCGATTCATCATAGAGCATCAGTATATCCTCAGTATCGTCATACATGTATAAATAGCCGTCCTCGTAGGTATACCAGAGCTCATTCTCGTAATCATAAAGCCAGTCATCATTAGACTCACCATCGCTGTAATCATAATAGTCAGAGAGAGAAGAATCAGAAAAACTCTCACTGTAGGATCCATCATTATCATAAAACCACGAATTCGCACAGCTTCCGCCGCTGCAGCCATAGTCCTGCTCATAATCTGCCCAGCCGTTCCAGCTATCCTCGAAATCACTGTAATCATAATGATCGTCAGCCGAAGAATCAACAAAACGTCCCAGCCATTCGAGATAGTCCTCATCAAATCCCAGTGTGCCGTAACTATCCATGAGACAGTCGTATAAATAATTGTCGCCGTAGGGCAGCGAGACCGCGATCCCCGTAAGCTCATTTTTATCAGACGTATGACCGTAATAAGCCACGCATGCCTTCAGAGCACTCATCAGATTCTTCGCCTGCTCAGACTCGGAATCAACACTTTCAACGATCGCCAGCATGTCACTTATATAATAATCCGATAAAGTCACATCGCTCTGGTCGTTTCCCCAGGAATCCCAGAAGCCCTTGCCCCGGGACATATGCTGCGTGCTGAAATTATTGTTAAAAAGGGAATCTTCGTTAAGATATGCATAGTCCTTCCATGCAGAAAAAAGGCTGCTGATAGTGGACTCATTAAAAAGTGCCATACATGAGGACTCCCCGAACTCCTCATTTTCGTCGATAACACTGTCAACTATATACTTGCCCAGCACAGGAGTTGAAATCCCGGGATTTTCCTCGAGCTCCCTCATCCATTTTGTATAGCTCCAGCCAGTCCCCGACTCAAAATCCTCCGACAAAAGCGCATATTTACAGAAAGGCGCGAGCGCATAGCAGGTCTCCATGCTTCCCATGATGCAGCAATCCATCCCGATGATATCAAAATGAATATCGTCATTCTCAGAAAAAGCCTCATGCATTTCAGCAAGAGTCAGACTATCCTCTTCCGAACGCCATTCATCGTAGCCGAAACCAAAAACAGGTCCTCCGCCGTGATCCCAGAAAATACAGATATAACGGTCTGCCGGATATTCGCTCTTGCAATAATTTATAAATTCAGAAAGAGTCTCCGGCGAAGTGCAGTCCAGCTGCCCAAGGTCATCGCGCAGGAGGATCAGCTCCCCGTCTGAGGCCATAAAAGTCTGTGCCGTCTTTGATGAAATACCGTGATCATGCCATTTTTTCGTACCCATCGTCTGGATTATAACATTGGCATTTTCTCCGATCCCGGAATCCAGCATTTCAGAAATGTCTACAGATGCCTGTCCGTCCACAGATTCCAGATCCGAGCCGTTCATATAGACCATGACCGTGGCAGACTGCGCATCAGTTCCCACAGAAATACTTTGAGCCTCTATCTCCTTTGCCGGAGAATTATTCTCCTTCTTCGAGACCTCACTTTCCGCCGTTTCAGTCTTAACCGTCTCTGCGCCGCCTGCGACAGCTTCCGTATCGGATTCATCCTCCGGAAGCAGCATTAAAATTATAAAAAAAATGCCGCAGAGGACCAAAAATCCGATAAAAATCTTAAGGAAAATATTTCCTTTCTTCTTTTTTACAGGTTCCATATCCGCCCTCATATCCCAAATATTGCTGATTTCTTGCCTTCAGCGAGAAATTCCCCATAATCCTCAACAAACTGTGCAAGCCGAAAGCCCGCTCCGATATCATCCCCATCCAGATCAGCAGTAACACGCCTGATGAGTTCATCATCCTCCGTGATACCGCTCTCCATCAGCAAAATGATATTTTCGTCCTCCTTCTCGACCCGCTTCCGTTTATTTCCGGAATTCAGCCAGATATCATCCCCATATTCAATTCTTACTCCCGGTCTCCATCTCATCCTTCTCCTCCTTCACAGTCCTCAGCCATTGCCTCCTCTGTGAATCAGCCCGAGCTGCCCTGCTTTTCTCTCAGCCTCGGCCCTGTTTTTAGCCCCCAGCTTTTTGTAGATATTCCTGTTGTGTTTTTTCAGCCCGTCGTAGCTTATCTTTAGCTCAATGCATATCTCATCCATAGGCATACCCGAGCAGAGAAGCGATAAGACCTCAGTCTCCCTCTTCGTAAGCTCCACCGTCTCCTTCGGGATAAATTTAAGGTAATCCGGATAAAATAAAGCCAGCCTGCTGCACTCCTCAAAGATCTGCGATAAATAATCCTCAGGCATATCCGATAATTCTCCCAGCTCAAGGATTTCCTTGAGCAGAGGCAGTAATGCAGCGCCCTCCAGCGAGATCAGCCTCCGAAACTTATATTCATAAGCCTCATAAAGAGCATTTTTAATGTGCTCCTTCCAGTGTTCGTCCTCAAGCCTGTAGAGAATGATCGACTTTAATAACTCATTCTCCATCCAGTAGTGATTTCTTTCATAGGAAACCAGATAACCCGTTAAAAAATTCGCCAGGTCCAGCGCCTCGTGAAGACGGTTCTCCGCTATCAGACAGCGAAGCTTCACCATCTGCGTATATCTGTCAAGGATGCAGAAAGAAACCCTCGCATCCGTGATCTTTTCTATATAATCACGGCTCTTCTCACTCTGTCCCGAATAAAGCGAAAGACACGTCTCAAAGGCCTCAAAATTCGGCATAAGCTGATCCGCCTTCTCCTCCTCTATCTTCAGCCTGAAACTGCTGCAGATCCGCTCGGCAGAGGGCATCTGCCCCTCCACTAAGTGCTGCTTTACCTGGATTCCCACCGAAGCAAAACATATCTCGATCTTTCCTCCGTAGGACGCCGCTTCAAAACCGTCATTAAGGCGGGTAAGCACCTCATAGGCTCCCATGCTTCCCTTTTCAAAGCCGCATTCCGCCGCAAGGATCGTGATCAGACCCTTTCCGTGTTTTCCGGTTATCGTCTCTAACGATCCCGAAATAAATTTGATTATCTGCGTGTCATTTTTAGCCCACTCACAGAGATCCAGACCTCCGTTCATTATCGAAGGCATATTCCCCGTAACAGAAAACTCCGGAAGCCTGATATTTCCCTTAGTTATAAGGTTAAAAGCATTTCTCAGAACCCGGAAGATCCCCTTGGTTCCCCTGTGCGGCAGCCCGATGTCGAGATAGGCAAGCCAAACCTTCGCCTCTCGCCTCTTCTCCAGCGAATTAAGCTCATTGTCAGCAAAAGCTTCCAGCTCACGATACCAGCTTTCCGATAACTCAGGCTGCAGGATCAGTGAATGAAGCATGCTCATCCCTGCCATCAGCACCGGAACGCTCACAATCTCTCCCTTTGGAAGCTCCAGATAATAATCCCTGGTTTCTATATAATGCCCGTTGCCCGGGTGAGAATAAGCATTCCTGATCAGCAGCTCCTTGATCCTCTGCGTAGCCCCTGCCAACTTGTAAAATTTAAGGGCATTCGGAATGTCCCCATGCATTTCATAAAAATTCGCGCCCCTCCGGTAATTCTCGATTATCTCCTCTTTAGACCAGGTAAGCTCCTGTTTCCAGCAATAATAAGCCCTGATCTCATCCCGGAATGAATAATGACCATCCGCCCTATATCGAAGCTGGCTCATAGTCTCCCTGCAATACTCAATGATCTGTTCAGGGTTAGAATTACCCGTGAGATATCTCACCATCTCGGTCGTAAAAGACTCATAACGGCAGACTCCCAGCGCAAAATCCGCGAACTCCTTGCTCCACTGCTCATTTACGCTGCCATCCCAAAGATGAAAAATATCATGCCATACCGCTGTTCTGACCTCTGCCGAGTAGTGCTCTCCATTCGCAAGCCTCGCCGCACAGCAATGAAGTGCACAGACATAGCCATGGGAATATTCAGCGATCGCCGTAACTTCCTCCGGCTCCAGCTCGATACCGCTTTTCTCAAAATAAACCTTGATCTCATCCGGTCCGAAAGTAAGATCAGCTTCCTGTATGCGGACAAAGCCCAGACTGATATCCTCGCTGACAAGATATTTAGGAACCGTTCCCCTCGTCAGCATAACAACTTGCCTGCCCTCGTCATGCAGAAGCCTTTTCAGATAGTCAATAGAATCCTTTTCAGAAAGCCACTGCATATCCTCTACGATAATGATATTCTCCCGGATACTGCTTAAATCCGGCATCCGGTCCAGCTTTCCTTCCCTGCATCTAAGCAGAAAAGTCTTCTTCCTCCTGTAATAATACTGCACCGCCGCGCTCTTGCCCCAGCCCGTGGCCGCAGTCATGATCACCGGTGAATAAAAACTCTCTGCCTTCCGTAACTTTTCATATAACCTTGGCAATTTAATATAATCCATTGCCGCCCCTCCATAAAAGCTGCCCGGTCCTCCCGGCACAGATACGCCTGTTACGCTAATTAAATTATAATTTCAAAGAAAAAGCCTGTATAGTACCCTTAAGGCTACTTTGCCTGATTTAAAAGCCTGCTCCTCAGTTCAAACGGATGTCCCCGTTGATAAAATCCCTGATGATCCCGAAATTTTCCCTCATCAGATTATTCGGAATATAAAGAGGATTCATATCAGCTGCGATCCCGTAGACGTCCCTCTTAAAATATCTGTCAGCGATCTTCATCCCCCTGAAAAGATGAAAACCATTTGTCACGATCCCGATCTCATACTGCGTATCATCCATTTCATCAATGATTGCCAGCGAATTTTTGATGTTTTCAACCGTGTCACGCGAACGCTTTTCAACGATGATCCGCTCCTCCGGGATACCCCTTTCCAGGAGATAATCCCTTCCGCCCTCGCCCTCGGACAAAAGCTCATTATTCCCCTTGCCTCCGGTAACAATGCAGACCGTATTGTCATTTTCCATAAGATAATCATAAGCCGCATCCAGGCGCTTCCTGTAGACCACACTCGGTCCGTTCTCCCTCATCTGCGCCCCGAGGACTATGATATAATCCAGATTCGCCTTCCCCTTATCAAAAAAATGCGAAAGTATACAGATCTGGCATATGGTGAAAACTATAAAAATAAAAGCAAAGAAAATAACTATCCCCGTCTGCAGGTAAAGCGGAATCCTCCGCCATATATTAAAATGCGCCAGACAATAAAATGCGGAAAAAAGAATCCCCCAGCCGATCCATATGGCAAAAGAAAAAGTCCCGCTCCTCACTGACAATACAATTAAAGAATAGCCCAGGCAGACCACTGCCAAAACCGCCCAAAGAATACATATTCCAGGCTCAAAAAGGTTTTTTATCATAATTATTCAGACACTTTCTAATTGATGAATATATTTTAACAAGATTCAATAGAAGATACAAATCCACCGACTTATCCACATTTTTGGTGGATAAGTCGGTGGATAGCCATGTGGAATAGATGTGGAGAAATGGGGATAAGTCGGTGGATTTTGTGTATAAATAAAACTGTGTTCAAAATTGTATGGTAATTTAAGTCAGAATAGAGCAAGAGGTCTGACTGATTACAGTCCTGTAAAATGAATTCTAAATCCAATATAATTCACACCGTTTTTATACCAAACAACTTCTTCGT
This sequence comes from Lachnospiraceae bacterium, assembly GCA_024682575.1. Classification (GTDB taxonomy): domain Bacteria; phylum Bacillota; class Clostridia; order Lachnospirales; family Lachnospiraceae; genus NK4A144. The sequence continues at coordinate 14,423 of JAIKZC010000325.1, forward strand.
CCTGTTGATCGTCTTCTTTATAGCCCCCATCCGCCTTTCCTCAGTGTTGAAGGCAGGAATCTCTGCAACCTTAAGCTTTTTATGCAAGACCCAGACCTGCAGCAAACGCTCGGAAATAAAGCCAAAAACCCTCTCTTGGTATTTATCCCCTGCATATTTTGCAATATCAATATCCTTCTCCAGCTCATCCATAATTGCAAAAAACCATTCACAGTATTCGTTCAGAACTCTTCCAGATAGATCCGATATTTTAACTAATAATACTTGCTTTCACAGGGCCATCTGAGGAAATAGAGTTCTTTGAACATTTCAGCATTTAATTCTTTACTAAAGATATTTGTCGCAAGATATTCTGTCTCACCGCTTTCAAGAGGAACCGCTATGACACGGATTTTGATATCTTCCGGATCTATTGCAGCGAGGTTATTGATCCGCTTCAAGCATGATTATGACAGAAATAAGATTGAAATGACCCCCGGGGACGGAGTTTATGGGTCAAAAAAAAGCCCGCATAGCCTCCTAAGCTATACGGGCGGATCATTTTTCACATTTCAATATTCATTTGCAGCTATGCTTTTTTATTGCTTTTCTTTATTTTCTGACTTTATGAGTTTTTTAGCTTCTTCTATCTGCTTATCTGTAACATTCAGCATGGTTTTCGCCATTTCTTCGGTTCCACCATTTTTCAAGAAGGTCTGTATCGCATCTAAAATGCCTTCTTTACGGCCATCTTTTAATCCCTCTTGGTGACCCTCACGCCGGCCATCTTCTCTGAATAACTGCATCGTCTCGACTTCATTATATTCTGTCAACAGCATTCCTTTCACCTCCGATCTGTGTACCATCAGAAACGGTCTCAATACAAAACCTTCCGGTATCTCTGTTATTGCTCGGTCTATAATGCTTTCTATCGGATTCCCCGAATTCTGCTCCGATTTTATTTTTCTGATCCTATCCACCAGCCAGGCATATTCACCCAGTGGCTTGCATTTCTCCAGCAGTTCTGGATTTTTCCCATAATTAACATTTATCATTCTGACTCTTACTTCTACGTCAGACTCTGCTCCTTCCGGAAAGGAACTGCTCAGCTTCAGGTAAAGCTCATTTTCTGTATCCCTACTGCCATTGTAAAAGACTACAAGCTTTGGTACCGGTAATTCAAGTAATTCACTGCCATATTTATTCAGCTTATGCTCAGTGACATATTTTTCGTAGAGATTGCCTATATATTGCAGCATCCTGAGCGGCATATTTGGGTTAAAGCTCGACTGCTGCTCATACAGATTCATTTCATCTGTAATCAGGAATGATACATCATTATGCATTCCCAGATACA
>JAIKZC010000424.1 GCA_024682575.1 Lachnospiraceae bacterium
TCCTCTCAGTAATCAACTGGAAATTCTCTATGATCAGGTATGCCGTATTACAGAAGAAAAAGATGCAGATTATGCTGCAAGATATGATGAGTACACGGTTGACAGGACAAAGAAGTTCCCTAAGGAACTCTTTATGACGACAATAGATTATCCTTTTGAGAATACTTCGATGCCTGTGATCATAGGATATGACAGGATGCTGAAAGCGCGTTTCGGGGATTCTTATATAGTACCAAGGCAGGAAAAGGGACTTCATGATTATCCGTATTACAGGAAACAGCTTTTTGATGACAGATATCATAGGGAAGAGCTGGAACGCATAGATGAGTGTGATATTCCTGATGCTGATCTTACTAAAAAAGTCGGTCAGACAGTTATCCTTTACCACACGTCAGTTAAGGAAATGCTTATTAACTGTGATAAGGCAATTGAGAAAATTAAAAAGACTATTGCTCTATTTGAGGAAGACAGAGATGACATTGTCTTTGTCTGGCTGCCGGATATTTTTCTGAAAAATGATGATATAGCGATGGATATGGTTGCTCCGGAACTTGTGGCTAAGTATGAGGAAATTCTTAAAAATTATATAGAGAATAAGGGAATCACATTCAGAATAGATAAGACGGATAATGATATTCTCAGTTCATGTGATCTATATTATGGAGATGAGGGTATCTATGCCGATCTTTTCAGGCAAAATAATAAAGAGGTTATTATACAGGATTATTCAGTAAGCGGAGTTCAGATAGCTGAAAGATTTGGAATTGCCGAAGAGAAGGCTCAAAAGGAAGAATTCAACGAAAAAGAGAATAGAGAAGATCAGATAAAACCTGAGCATGATATTCCGGAAGAATGGAAGAAAGCCATATATAAGGAAGACGGGAATCCTAAAAAAGTCCTGCTTTATTATACAAGTATAAGTGTTTTATATGAATATAGAGATTGCATCTTAGAAAAGATCCGTAAGGTCTTGGATAGTTTAAGAAATGAAAATAATAATATTTTCCTTATATGGAGACCTGAGCCTTTAGCAGATGATCTTAGATCTGTATTTGATAAGGATTTCTTAAACGACTATGAAGCCCTTATGGAAGGGTTCGAGGCAGAAGGCTGGGGTATTATTGACAAAAGCTCTGATGATAGTGCAGCACTTAAGGCAGCAGATGCTCTTTATGGAGACTCGGATGCCTTGATACTAAAGGCAATTGAAATGGGAAAGCCTGTAATGCTGCAGAATCCTCAGTTATGAATTTGAGCCAGTCTTAAAACTGCAGGCTTGTATTGTCCGCAAAGTTTATAAAAATGGATAGCTTTTTCCTTATTTCCGAGGACTTCATATATAACGCCCACATTGTAATATGCTTTGTAGGAATTTGTACCCTCTACAGAGAAGCTTGTCATTTTTGTAGCTTTTTCAAATTCAAGGATCGCCTTGTCGAAAAGTCCGTTATTCATGAATATGAGTCCCATGAGGAAAAGAAAGTCAGCACGTACTGCAAAAACATCATAAACGGAATAGAGATTTAAGGCATCGGAGTATTTCTTTAATTCAAGCAAGCTATAACCGTAGTCCTCAACCATCTGCTGAACATAGGAAAGAGAGGGATTGACATCGAAGGAAAGAGCTTCTGAGAGATATTCACATGCTCCTTCATTGTCATTCAGAGTTCTTAAACATCTGGCGATCTGAAAGCAGTTATAGGGAGAACTTCCCTCTGTCTTTCTTTCGTTCAGAAGCATTTCAAGGTATTTCTTTGCTTTTTCTTTTCTGACTGACGCAGAGTCGTATCCGGCATGATGAAAAAACAATGGCAGATCTATATAACTGACTTCCATGTCTGCTGATATTGGACTGACTGTTTCATGAACTGAACCCTTAAATGAGAAAATACGCCGGTCATAAAAACGTGTAACACGCTCGTTTATCAGATTTTTTTCATTTGAAGAAGTGTCTTCGGCAGTACTTTGCAGAAGTATAGTACCAAGACAGTCAGGCTTGCTTTTTATTAATGATAGAAATTTAGAAGAGTCGAAATTTTGAAGATATTCATCACAGTCTATGGAGAGGATGAGATCATTTGATGCAAGGGACGCAGAATAGTTTTTAGCTGCGGAAAAATCGTTGATCCATTGAAAATGTGAGATTTTATCAGCATATTTTGCTGCGATCTTCTCTGTATTGTCATTGGAACCTGTATCTGTAACTATGATCTCACAACCGAGTTTTTTTATGGAAGACAGACAGTTTTCGATGTGTTTTTCTTCGTTTTTGGAAATAATG
>JAIKZC010000463.1 GCA_024682575.1 Lachnospiraceae bacterium
GACATAGATGCATTTTTATGTAAGGTATCAATAATGGCTGCAATATAACGGTTCATACTGACGCTGAAATAATATTCTTTTTCATTAAGTTCAGGCTTCTGGTAGACCAGATTAGTGGTGAAAATTTTGTCAAAAAGACCATCTTCATATGCTTTATCCAGCTTTGAAAAACCGGATGTAAAGAGTCCGAATGTTGAGAAAATGAAAACTCTTTTTGCACCTCGTTCCTTGATCTGCCTGCAGACATCTATGATGCTGCCGCCGGATGCGATCATGTCATCAACGACGACTGCGTCCATTCCATCAAGGCTGCCTCCGCAGAAATCATGAGCCACGATAGGGTTTGTCCCATCAATGATATTTGCATAATCCCTTCTTTTATAAAACATTCCAAGATTAACACCGAAAAGCGAAGCAAAGAACACTACCCTTTCTGTAGCACCTTCATCAGGAGCAATGAACATTAGATGCTCCGGATCGATCTGAATATCTTCATATTCGGTTAGAAAGGCCTGTGTAAACTGGAGAGCTGGTGAGATATTTTCGATTCCATTTAATGGAAGTACGTTCTGCATTCGCGGATCATGTGCATCGAAGGTAACAATATTGTTTACACCCAAAAATTCGAGCTCTTTCAGCATAAGTGCACAGTCTAGGGATTCACGTCCGGTCTTTCTGTGTTGACGGCTTTCATAGAGAAATGGCATGATAACGGTGATACGTTTTGCTTTTCCATTACACGCAGCAATGACACGTTTTAAATCCTGATAGTGGTCGTCAGGAGACATTCTGTTGAGTTCTCCATCCATTTTGTATTTCAGGGAATTATTGCAGACGTCAACAATGATGAATAAATCCTTATCACGTACGGATTCTTTGATAACACCCTTTGCTTCACCGCTGGAAAAACGCGGACACTGTGCATTGATAAGGTAATTACCCTGATTATGCCATTCACATAAAATCTGATTAATTCGTTTCGCCTGAGTAGAAAAAGATTCAAGTGCAATAATAGCTAAATTTTTATCTGGAATCATAGACCTTGCCCCCTTCGTATTGAAAATAATACCCTCGGAAGTTTATCCGAGGGATATTTTTTATTGTGTGATCGCCTTTAAGAATCGATCAAAATATTCGTCACTTTTCACTTCATTAACCAGTGATACATTAAAATCATAATCAGATGTATCAGCAACATCATAGGTAAATCCTTTCAGATAAAAGATAACCTGTCCAAAAGTTTCACCTTTTTCTGTTATGCAGCTTCCGTGACAGTTTATTTCTTTTGTTACAAAATCCGGATTAAGTACACACATCATTGCAAGAGCATCACAGTTCATAATAGAACCATCTATTCCGTTTTTTCTGTAAAAATCACGAAGTTTGTTAAATGAGCTATCTACAAATTTACCGATTTCATTTGCTTTTTTTAGCTTTTCAAAATTTTCTGTTGTCCACATGGCATCGCCGCCGCAGACATCAAGTCCTATTATGCTGATATTCAGTTTTGAATCCAGTAATATTTTGTAGGCAGCGGGATCATGATATATATTAAATTCTGAGACAGGAGAAGAGTTTCCGGGACCCAGACCACATGTACCCATTGACCATATTTTCTTAACCTTACCCATTGTTTCAGCATCTTTTTCAATAGCTCTTGCCAAATTAGTGGCAGGACCCAGTGCAACTATTTCGACTTCATTTGGATATTTTTCTACTGTTTCAAGAATGAAGTCAACAGCATCGCCCTCTTCGCATTTACCGGATGGATGGATCAGGTCAGCGTCGCCCATTCCATCTGAACCAAATACGCTGAAAGCATTGATTTCTTCGTTATTATAATTTGATGTAGCACCTCTGTAAACAGGGGCGGAAGTACCGGCAATTTCAAGAGACATCAGAGCATTTTGAGCTGCACTATCCACGTCAACATTTCCGGCAAGAACGGTTAATCCGAGTATTTCAATATTTTTATTTTTGGCTGCAAGTATAATTGCAGCAGCGTCATCGGCACCGGTATCAGTGTCAATTATTATTTTTCGTGGTGCTGAAGAACTATTGGATACCTCTGCGGATTTTGCAGTTTGACCGCAGGCTGTAACAAGTGATGAAATTAACATTGTAGCTAAACCTAAAAAAAAATATTTTCCTTTCATTTGTATATTGTCCCCCTAACAGATAAAATTCAAATAGTTATCGACCTGTATATTTTAGTTTGAAAGTACAGATTCCTGTAATTTGAGATTTATATGATATATTAATACACTATCATTAGAATTATTATCATTCAATAAAAAGGCT
>JAIKZC010000466.1 GCA_024682575.1 Lachnospiraceae bacterium
GAACTTGATGCCATAAGGGATATGCGGCTTGTTCAGGAAATGTATGCGAGAGGCTATGATTTTGCACCGATCGATATAAATAAGGCCGACCCTAAATATTTCAGACAGGTGGATGACAAGAGAATAATGCCTCCGCTCTCATCGGTAGAAGGAATGGGCGGAAAAGCCGCTGATGCATTGGCGCACGCTATTGCGGAGGCAGCGGCTGACGGACCTTTCCTTTCTGTGGATGATTTCTGCATAAGGACAGGCTGTTCAAAAAATATGGCGCCTAAACTTAAGAGCCTTGGACTATTGGGAGATATACCCGATTCAAACCAGCTCTCGATCTTTGATTTTTATTGATTGACATGGGTTTTTTGTGGTGCTAATATTTCTTGACAGATGCAGTATTGGCTAGTGAAAGGGAATTAATATGAAAGAGAAATTAAAGCAGATCAAGGATTGGGTCATTTTTTTGCTGATTCCGACAGCGTTGTTTTATCTGAGCCAGAATACACTGACGAGGATCCGCAGTCTACTGAATGAGAGAAAGCAGTTTGCAAATATTGTATTTCTTTTTCTCATGCTGCTCTTCGTGACGTTTATTGTAAAAAAAGTTAAAATATCATCAAGAATACTGACCGTATTTATATGGTTCTGGAGCATATTAAATGCTTATGTATATGAGTTCAGGGGATCGTATATCCTCCCCTGGGATCTGTATTCTGCAGGAACTGCTCTGGGTGTAGCCAATAATTTCAGCTATACTCCCACAACGCGCATGATCGTTACGACGGTTCTTTTTATCCTTCTTTTTATCATAGAGGGATTCTGCAAACTTGATTTTGGAAAATATATTAAGAAGATCAGATATCAGATAGTTCTTCTTTTGGCAGTCGTTGTAGGAATGGTATCTTTTACAAAATTTGTGCAGACTGAGGCTGCTGACAAAATTTTGAGCATATCCACCAGACAGTTTGATCCTGCCGGTCTTATCTATAAAAATGGACCTTATCTGGGCTTTTTATATGAGCTTAAATATATGACGGTTGAAAAGGTCAGCGGTTACAGTGCATCCGAGCAGAAAAAGATATTGGATTCCATTGAGCCGGATACGGTGTCATCAAACCGGACACCTGATATAATCGTCATCATGAATGAGACATTTGCAGATCCTGCCGTAAACGGAGAGTTTAAGACAAATGAGGATTATATGCCTTTTGTGCATTCGTTGCAGAAAGGAGCGGAAAATACCCAGACAGGATATCTCAATATGTCGGTACTTGGAGGAAACACCGCAAATTCAGAGTTTGAATTCCTTACAGGAGATTCTATGGCATTTTTGCCTCAGTCGAGTATCGCATATCAGCAGCTCATACATAAGGATAATGATACGCTGGCAAGTTATCTTAAGACCTTCGGTTACAGCACTTTAGCCATGCATCCCTACAGTTCATCGGGATGGAACAGAACAAGTGTATATCCTAAATTCGGATTCGATGATATGTATTTTCTTGACGGATATTTTGACAGCATTTCAGATATAAAATACGTCAGGGAATATGTTTCCGATGAATCGCATTATGACCAGATAATAAAAGAAGTGGACAAACGCTCTGTAAACGGACCTGTTTTTTCATTTAATATTACAATGCAGAATCACTGCGGATATGACGAAAGATATGATAATCTTCCCTGGGAAATAATGGTCGAAGATACGAATGAGGAAGATGAGGACTCTATAGTACTGAATAACTATATCAACCTAATAAAGCTCTCAGACACGGCTTTTGAGGATTTTATCGAATACTACAAGAATGTGGAGAGACCTACATTAATAGTATTCTTTGGAGATCATCAGCCACAAAGCAAGATATTATCTATTCTTTGGGAAAGAAATGGTATTGACAGGAAAAATATGACAGAGGAAGAGACTTTTAATAACTATCTGGTTCCTTTTGTTGTATGGGCTAATTATGATATAGAAGAGAAGACCGGTCTTGAGATGTCCGCAAACTATTTAGGCAATCTCGTGCTTAAGGATGCAGGAATACCTCTCAGCAGATACAGGCAGTTTACAGATGAATATTCAAAAAAATATCCTATAATCTCTGCAATACGCACTGTTGATGCAGATGGCAATTCTTATGCTACCGAAGATGTTGTCGGAAATATGTCAGACTATTCGGCAATGCAGTATTATCAGATGTTTGATGATAAGGATGACTATAAATGAAAAAGATAAGACTGCTTCTCATAAATATTGCTGCAGCACTGATCCTGATCACAGGCTGTGCTGCAGACAGTTCGAAATACAGTTATGACTGGACAAAGGAGGGCAGATATATCTGCCACGCTCTCGGAAGGATAGATGAATACGCCTACACAAATTCCAAGGAGGCATTTCAGGAAAACTATAAAAAGGGTTATCGCGTCTTTGAGATAGATGTTGAGTTTACAAGTGATGACAGGCTTGTTTTAATTCACAGCTGGAAAAATAAAGATCTTAAGAAAATTTTCGGAATAGAAAGAGATAAGTCGGAGAACCTTAAGGCTTTGAGCTATGATGAATTTAAGAGCAATAAGATCTACGGGAATTATACATCTCTTTCTTTTGAGGATTTTACCGAATTGATAAATGATTATCCTGATGTTTATATAGTGCTTGACGGAAAATATGGCAGTGAGGATAAGGAACGGCTGGTTACGGAATATCAGATGATCTATGATATGATCAGTGATAAATGCCCTGATATGCTCGAAAGGTTTATTCCCCAGATATATGATGAGGAAATGCTGACAACGATAAATGATATATATCAATGGAAATCAATGATCTATACACTGTATCATTTTAACGATAAGGTTGATTTTGACCCGGAAAAGGAAATCGATTTTGCTGTCAGAAATGGGATAAAGGTCATAACCATGGATGAAGACAGGGAATTTGACTTTGTTGCAAGCGGTTTTTTTAAGAAAAAAATACTTGGAAACGATCTCATGGCATATGTACATACGATCAATGATCCCGAACAGGCAGTAAAGTTAATGGAAGACGGAGTTTATGGCTTTTACTCCGATGATTTGATCTGAGATCATAAATCAGAGGTTGACTTATAATTTTTTGGGTGCTAAGATAATATTTAATTGAAAAATGAAACCGTTGAGGCGGAGATAAAGGTGTTGAAACGACATTTACAGAGAATTCCCGGAAGCTGAGAAGGGAATGAAGGATACTTCATCAAATGGACCGCTGAGGGCATGGTCAAAGGCTTTTGGCTAAGTACTCCATGACGTGATGCACGCGTAAGAGGCAGGAGATATGATGGTATCTCTATGAGATGTGTGATCTTATGATCACATAAGCGGGGTGGCACCGCGGATA
>JAIKZC010000513.1 GCA_024682575.1 Lachnospiraceae bacterium
GCATCATAATAGCTGTAATTAAGCTTTATAAGCTTGGTTGAGATAATATCAAACGGCTTATTTTCACCAATAGTATCCAGTATTTCCTTTTCATTCCAGAGATGACCCTCATCATTCATGAGGTATCTCCGGTAATGGCAAAGTCCCTTTATATCAGCCTCGCGGTCATTTTTCCAGGCCCAGTAGATTCCCGTAAGCTCGCTGTAATATGGGTTTTTTTCGGAAATATTATCCCCCCTGTTATCCGGAAGATATCCCAGATCATCATGCAAAGCACGCCCAACCTGTATCGGAATGTATATCGGATTTTTAGGAAATTCATAGGCCTTGTGCGTTGAAACATAAATATGGATCATAGCTTAGCCTTTCTTTATTTTTCAGGAATGACCGATCTTGTTTTTTCTCTCCATTCGCCTTTATCGATGATGATCACATAAAATACCTTTCCGTAAAGATCATTCTCAACAAAACGTCCGCAGTCGATAACTTCCCTGACCCTGCCGCTCCTTGTACGGATCCGGTAGTCAACATAGTCTTTGTCCCAGCCATTATTTATCTGAAAGTTGATTCGCTGTTCGGTAGCCTTGAGGTCGTCCGGATGTACGATGCCACGGAAACTGCCTCTGGTATAGGCAATAAAATCCTCCAGACTGCTGCATTCAAACATACGAATGAGCTCATCATTTGCATAGAGGATATTTTCATCCCCATCTGCGCGATAAACAAGAACTGCCCCCGGAAGGTTCTTTGCAACCATTTTCAGATTAAATGCCAGCTGAAGCCTCTTAGTAAGCTTTAGGTCTGAAGTATACTGACGATAGCCATGCTTTCCTCTTGACTTCACCGCATAAAGGGCGGCATCCGCCTGCTGCAGGAGTGTTGTCAGATTATCCGCCTGCTTAGGATATTCCGAATAACCGATCGAAAGCATGAAAGGATATTCCTTTCCTTCGAAGATAAAGCTATGTTTCATATCCGAAAGTTCTTTAATATACTCCCCGGTCTCTTGAGCATTTTTATTTTTAACTAGCACACAGAACTCATCGCCGCCGCTTCGGGCAATAATGGCATTATCACCAAATACCAGTGTCAGGTCGGCTGCAAGTATTTTCAATACATCATCGCCGGTTCCATGTCCATACATATCATTTACTAGCTTGAAATCATCCAGATCAACTATTATGAGTGAAAATGTCTCATGCGGATGTTCCTTCATGTAATCCGTCACGCCCTGTCTGAATCCATGCCTGTTCATAAGTCCGGTCAGCGCATCTACGTTGCTTAGCTTATCCAGCTTTGTAACAAGATTGTGCGTAATGGTTCTTGCCGATACAAAATAAGATACCTCTTCTACCAGTCTCTTGGTATTTATCATATCGTCTTTTTTATAATTATCGGCACCGAGGAAACCTACCAGCTCATTATCGTTATATAAAGGCGTCAATATCGAGCAGGACATATCCTCTTTTTTCATATATCTGTAGAGCGGCATACTCCAGTCCCTGACCTCTTCAACATCATTTATCACGATGCTGCTGTCATTCTTAAGTGCCTGTTTCATGCCTCCGAGGCTCCAGTAATCACCCCTGTTTACTTCTCTGTCATGAGGAATGATCCCATCATCACACCATTCCAGCGTGATCTCTCCACCGGAATTGATTATATAAGTCCTCTCTGAACGGATCGCCCTGCCGAGTTCCAGCAGGGTCTGCTTCATTCCTTCCTCATAACCCTCTGTTCCCTGCAGATAGCGTGCAGTCCTTATAACGGCATTATCAGTGGCATGACCCTTTGTCAGCTGGTCTCTCTTCTTTTTTTCCTCATCTATAGGCCAGTAAACTATGAGGCAGCAGCCCGGCAGAGATGACGGTACAGCCACGAAGTCAAGCCAATGTCCCAAAGCGCCTCCGTAGGCTCTTCCACTAACTGTTTCTCCGTTCGCTGCCCTTACTCCATAGCTCAGCCAGTTTGGATCAGTCGAAGGAAAGCAGTCAAGATATCTCCTTCCGATCAGGTCAGATCTGTTCATTCCGCAAAGTTCAACGTATTTCTCATTTACAAAAACAAATTTCGCATCGACAACTTTTCCGTTTTCATAGATCGGACGCATGATATTGTACGGCAGAGGCAGATCCCTGTAAGGGTCAGGAAGCTCATATTCCAAAACCTCGTCCATATCATATATATACTCTTTCCTCCGTTTATTATCTACGTCTGCAGAAAGATTGCCTATAAGCTGCTGGAGCGAATTATAGGAGTCGCCGTCCGAAGCACTGTAAATAACCTTTATCTCTTTTATGTTTTCATCAGCAGATTCTATTTTAGAAATCTTTTCTGCAGATATCCTTGAGCGCTCCTCCATCTCATCCTTAGTAATTTCCTTATCAATGATCATGAAGCTGCAGCTCTGAGTCCTTGCAACAGCCGCTCTCGCTCCAAAGACCTCCCTGATGATCTGAACGCACTTTGCCGCAAGTTCCTCAGCCTTATCCTTTCCTAAATCCACATAAATTCTGGAATATTCAGGTACCGAGATCATCGCCAGCGCGTATTCCACATGAGATGCCCTGAAATTATCATCATAGCTCTGGATCGTCATGAGCAGTCCGCGGTTATTTAAGACTCCCGGGATCGAATCTGTGAATAGTGACCCGTAGATCCCTGCATCTGAATTCATAATGACATCTTCATCGAGGAAATAACCGATAAGTCCGATTATCTTTCCATCTGAATAAAGCGGATATTTAGTCGCAAGAATATTTTTTATCTCACCTTTTACAACTATTTTTCCCGGAGAATTAATTATGATGTCTCCATGCTCAATGACATTTAATTCATCTAATCTGTAGGGCTCGTCATCCGGGTGCCAGCCTACCTCCGCATCAGTCTTTCCCGCGATTTCATCAAATGATTCCATCCCAAAATAATCAAGAAAAGATTTGCTTGCGCCGCAGAATCTCCTATCCTGATTTTTCCAGAAAAATCTTATGCCGCCCACATCCATGAGGGATTTCCATAAAAATCCCGGATCATTGATAGTTTTATAAAATTTAGACTGCTTTTTTTCACCGCCGTTTTCTTCTAACTGCAGTCCCTCAAATCTCTTTATAAAATTCGAAAAAGCATCTTTATCATCACCGGATACAACATTCAGACAGAGCATTGCCTTTTTCATATCAGTATCCGGAACTGCAACAAAGCGGAACCATATCCAACGGTAAATCCTGCCGTTTTTTATCCTGAAAAGATCAAAACAGCTTTTCTTTTCATTCTTTTCCAGACGTTCTCTGATATTATTCCTGTCAAAGAATCTCCTATAACGTTCCCTGTCTCCGGGGTAAACATTTTCTATATGATCGTCATTTAAGAATAAGTGACTTATCGCTCTTTCGCCCCTGCCATCTTCCTCTACAAAATCATCCGTGCGGATCATTCGCACAGTATTTTTTTCCATATCAAAAAGATAGACTTTATTATAAATAAGGGCAGCAGTTTTAAGGAGCTCCTCATCGCTCCCCTTAAGTCTTTCTTCATCCGTTCCTGTAATATCATGCAGAAATACCCGCAGCATATGTCCCTTTGAATAGCCCGCGATGTCCCAGGTCTCTATTGAATATTTTCTGCTGCCGAGAGTAAAGTTATATTTCACATTTCCGCCGTTTCTCACGGCCCTGTCGGCACCTTCCTTAAAGTCTCTTCCTATCTGTGTCTCAAGTGAATTTACCGTATCAAGAAGTATCTGCTGTGAAGAGCTTCCGCCCTTTTTCAGCATTTCAACATAACGCTTGTTTCTATACTTAACGTCAAATTTCGATCCGTTATAAAATACCAGTGAACCTGCATGCTCTGAAATCAGATTGACTTTTCCGACCTCTTCATAAAAAGCTCTCTCCTCGAGATTTTCTCTCCGCATGTTCTGGTATTTGCGGCTTCCTAAATTCTCATCAAAACTTTTCGGCTTCTCATAATAATATCCCTGAACAATTTCACAGCCGATCAGTTTAAGGTAATCGGCCTCCTCCTGATCTTCCACACTTTCTGCCATTATATGGATTCCGAGCCCTTTTGCCAGTGAAACAAAGGACTCTACGATCATTTTTGTCCTGTCATTCAGTCGCTTAACTGTCTGCATATCGATTTTTATCACATCAAAATGCAGCTCTCCCAAGTCATTCAGGGAAAAATATTTGCCTCCGAAATCATCTAATATAACACGGATCCCATTTTCATGAAGGCCTTTTATGATATTTCCCATATTTTCAGGATCCTGAATGAGCATTTCTTC
>JAIKZC010000525.1 GCA_024682575.1 Lachnospiraceae bacterium
TCATCAAGTTTTTCTAATGAACAAAGGAGACAGTAAGAGGAATCCTGATCAAAGGCTCTTTTATTTGTTCTGGAGCTTATAATTCCATATTTTACAGAGAAATCATCATAAAGCTGATTAAGTTCCTTCTGCTTATCTCTTATCTCTTCATCCGTATGTTCTTCAAGCTGCAACGCTATAAGTTCCTGTGTACAGTCTCTTATAGCTATCATTCCTTTTATACGTTCCTTGAGGCTTTCTGATAATTCACTTTCTCTCATCACGCTGTTTTCACGATAATATACTTTTCCGTCAACCAGGCAATAGCTATAATTTCTCACCGCCGGATCTGCAGCTATGATATTTACACTTGGCTCTGTCTCATCTTCTATTTCTGCTTCTTCATATTCTGCATCTATATTTGATAATGCATCTTTTAACTGATCCTCAAATGGTCTGCTGTCATCAGGAAGGCAGGCTGTTTCCATACCATAAGGTCCTGTTATTTCAGCCATCTTTCCGACTATCATTTCAGGATGATCGACAAAATACTCATTAATATCAATGCCATTTGCATCTTTTGAGATATTTATCCAGTCTTCCGTCTTTACAGCCATTCGATCACGTTTTTTAAGGAAGATTATGTCAGATGTCACTTCTGTTCCTGCATTTTCAGAAAATGCCGTATTAGGAAGTCTTACTGCTCCGAGAAGTTCCGCCCTTTCTGCTAGGTATTTTCTTACGGCCGGAGACTGCTTATCCATTGTGCCTTTGCTTGTAACAAATGCGATTATTCCGCCAGGTCTTACTTTATCAATCGTCTTTGCAAAGAAGTAATCATGTATCTTAAATCCCAATTTATCGTAAGCTTTATCAGATACACCATAATTACCAAAAGGCACATTACCTATTGCCATATCAAAGAAATCATTTGGATAATCTGTTTTCTCATATCCGCTTATTTTTATATCTGCCTGAGGATAGAGCTTCTTTGCAATTCTTCCTGTTATATCATCGAGTTCTACTCCGTAAAGTCTGCTGTACTGCATTTTATCAGGCAGCATTCCAAAGAAATTTCCAACTCCCATTGCCGGCTCTAAAACATTTCCCTTTTCAAATCCCATCTTTTCTATTGTTTCATAAATATTTCTGATAATGACAGGGCTTGTAAAGTGTGCGTTTAAGGTGCTTTCCCTTGCCGAATTATACTCTTCCTCTGTCAAGGCAGACTTTAACTCCCGATACTCATTTGACCAGTTACCTTTTGACCCGTCAAAGGCATCAGCAAGGCCACCCCATCCGACGTACTTTGATAGGATAGTCTGCTCCTCCGGTGTAGCATTGCGGTTCTCTTTTTCAATCTTCTTTAATGATGATATGGTATCCATATTTGCCCGGAATTTTTCTTTTAAGTTGCCTTTTCCAAGATCATCGTCAATAATGCGGAAATTCTGCGCTTCGACTTTTGATTCTTCAGACAATTCAGCTTTCCTTGCGTTATCAGGAATATTCTGTACATCATCTGCAGTTAGTTCTGTGTTATGAAATTTTTCCCAGTCCTCTTCCGAAACGTAGGTAAGCTCATCGAAATCAAGGTATTGAAGTTCATTTTCTATTAGTTCGGTAAGGGTATCATATTCGTTCTGAGATATGATCTGTCCATCAATCGCAAGACGGATGCTGTTATGTTCCAGGTCAACAGAAACCTGTATCGGATATTCCTTACCATCTGCTTCATCTACAAGGTCTGTATAAGCAATCTCTACGTTTGAAATATCAGAGAAGTCCGCATCATGGTCATACTCTCTATAACAGAAATCATTGATCAGTTCCTTTGCCTGTTCTTTTTTATTTTCTACATCAGTTTTCTTTGCCAATGGTAAAAGATATTTATCTTTTGAGATAAGCTCTCTGATACGTCTTTCAACTACGGTCCATGGAATAATTGTCTCAACATAAGGCTTCAGAATACTTCCTTTTGACAGTTTTATTCCTTTTGCATCATGATCTTCCCAACTATCATCATTTCCTACTAACGCATGACTTTGTCCGCCAATTCCATAAATATCTTTTAAGAATGTTATATTGTCCTTGCTATCATGTCCTTCAAGAAAGTAATTATTGATCCGTTCTCTTGAATATTGAACACCTGCTCCACCGATAAGTAATCTGTCAATTTCATCCTGTGTGATAAAGCTCTCTTTTTTTACATCTAACTTTTCTTTCAATGGATAGCTCTTACGAGGCTGGCTCAGATCATTGATCTCTGCAAGAAGATATTCAGGTCTTTTCACGTACTTCCAATGCAGCTCCAGCTCACCGCTATCAAGTTCTGACTTTGCAGTTTGCAGTTCTTTCTTGATGATCTCCCTGCCATTTTCATCTGATAACATGGAAATAAGCTTTGCCAGACTATCCGGATAATTACTTGCCTTTATATCCAGGCTCTCAGGATGTTTATCTATCCCATCTCTGAAAAAGAAATACACTCCTTCTCCGATACGGGTATGCTCTACAGCATCGACAAGTTCTGCTTCGTCTTTTTCAATATAATCACCGGTCTCAACCATTCTTCTGATATGATCTTCAACCTCTGACCAGGTCATTTTTGTTATCGGCTTTTCTGTTGCACTGTCTCCATAACCTGCAGTCATTCCATTCTCATCAAACCATACCGCTATCTGATGACCATCAATTGTAAATCC
>JAIKZC010000007.1 GCA_024682575.1 Lachnospiraceae bacterium
TCCTTCAAGTACCTGTATACTGCCGGCATCATAAACTGTCTCGTCTGCCATCTCTCTAACCTCCAAAAATTAACTAAACACTAATGCTCAGTTTAACACATTTTCCAACTAATTGTAAAGAACTTCTCGAACGTTCATTCGTAAATATTTATATAATTGTTGCACTATTTCAAGAACTTAGCTCTATTCGATGCACAAATACAGCATTTGCTGTATAATGTATTCATAAGGAGGATTCCCTATGCGTAAATTTTTATTAATTTCATTCTCTTTATCTATAATCCTTATCTCCATGACTGGCTGCAGCAAAGGCAGAAGTGCCATGGCTGATAATGATAAGCTTGGTGAGATTTTATCACAATCCGCCCATGTTTCAGAAAATTTGCCTCCATCAGAAGATGCTCCTATAGATAATCTTAACGACCAAAGCTCCGAAAACGAAGGCGTTACTTATTATAAACTTAAAGCAAATATGAATATATTTGTTGAAGCAGGTGATTATACCATATCAATGGCAAAATCAGACTGTACTGTAACGGCATTTGATGCTTCCGGCAATTCTGTAGGTTCCATCAGATTATCCAGTGACAGTGAAAGCAAAATTAATCCTCATGTTGGGAATCTGTCTGTTCCTGAAGGCGGTTACCTTATATCTACAGCAGACTGTGCCGCAATGAAAAACTAGATCAAAAGTTAAAACCCGCATTTCTGCGGGTTTTTTTATTTCATATTTGCTGCGATCTCTGTCGCATATTTTTGATATTCTTCCATAGACCAATGCTTAAAATCTTCATGAACCTTATATATTTTTCCATAATTCTCATCTGACTTATATTTAGGAACCAGATGTATACAGAGCTGATCATCAACATCCTTCATCATCAAAAGCTGGATATCATCCGGATTGAATACTTTCTGAACTGCCTTGGCAAGACTCATCAGATCACTATCAAAAGTATTTCTTTCCAGTATTGACAACTTAAGATAATTTTTGTTCTTCTCTTTATTAACAAGAATAGTATTTCCACGATATGTCTGATCCCACATAAGATAAGCCATTGTCATATTATCTTCTTTAATAAGGATTCCAAATTTCTTTTCGTTCTCTTCTCTTTCCTTCTTCTTGGATTCCTCCATATGCTTGAAAAGTTTCTGGTATCGTCTGTACTCTCTTCCCAGATCCTTATCGTTTTCATAAATGTGATTCCAAAGCACATCACGGATAAAGCTCTGTATTTCTATAACAGGCGTTATCGGATCTTCTGTATACTCTTCAAGTTTAAGACTTTTTATCTTTGTAACAAGTTCCCTGTGAGCTTCTTTATGAGGTGTTATGCGTTTATAATGAATCTCCTCCATAACTTTTTCTTCTAAAGCAACGTGCCTGTCAAGATAATTTACAAGCAAGCTATGAAGCACGATTATATCACCAAGGCTCAGATTTTTTATTTTCATAAGCTCTTCAGCTCTTTTTCCAAGATCCAGAAACTCCTTATGATGCTCGTCTATTTCATCTATTGAAACAGACATTTCATTATCCCAGTCAAATGTCAAACTCATAAAATTTTGTCACTCCGTTTCGCAAAGTTAGATTAAAACAGTTGCTTAACATATAAATACTGAATATTCAGGAATTTTTAAGTTTTCGATATATAAATCGTACGATCACAAAAAATACTATAGCAAAAGCCATCAGATATCCAACTGCTCCAATAGCAGGAATGCCGAAAAGTTTTGGCTTCATATCAGTCAGACATACTATACTTGAAGCGATCATCAATGCCATAACCCAGAGTCCGATCACCAGATTCCTGACAGCCTGATAGATCACTATATTAAATCTATCGGTCGATTCAAGCTTAAGCTTAACCTGTGCCTGTCCCGACATGTAATCTCTGAGTGCCTGGGACAGAAGGGACGGCATTTCAACACCTTTATAAACTGACCTTACAAGCATTCCAAGATTATCACGGATCTCTTTCTTAAAATCCAGATTCTTAAATTTTTCTTCCGTCATTCTTGCCGCAGCAATATCAACCATATTAATCTCAGGACTGATATCCGAAAGAATACCTTCGATATGTGCAAGCCCACGGGCAAGCATTGTCATACCCCTTGGAATTCCGATCTTATTTCTTTTCATGATATCCATAAGCTCAGAAAAAGCAGCTGCCAGATCAACACTTCCCATCGATGTATTCCCATATTGATCAAGGTATTTTTTTAAGTCTTCATAAAGCTGCTCCCTGTCAGTTTTTCCCCAGATATTTCCAATATCAAGTATTGCATTTTCAACCATTCTGATATCATTAAGAGCAATTCCCATTACTCCGCGATTCATGATCTGTCTATCCTTATCGCTGAGCCTGCCCATCATCCCCATATCAAGCCATACAATTTTGCCATCTCTGACTTTAACATTGCCCGGATGCGGATCAGCATGAAAAAAACCGTACTCCATTATCTGCATTATGAAATTGTTCACAAGTTTTGAACCGATTTCATTCAGATCATACCCATCTCTTAAAAGGGATCTTCGGTCATTTATAGGAACTCCGTCAACATATTCCATAACAAGAACATGATTCGTTGTATATTCCTTATATATCTTAGGTACATAAATATAGGCTATATCACGGTTATACCGGGCAAACTCCTCCATATTTGAAGCTTCCTTCATGAAGTTCATTTCTTCCTGAGATACACTCCAAAGTTCATCTATGACCTGATTTAGATCGATCATATTCCGAATGCCTGAAACCGGAGGCATGAGTTTTGCAAGCTTACGCATAAGTGCAATATCTCCGGCCATCATGCTATAAACGCCCTTTCTTTGGACTTTTATAATAACCTGACTTCCATCCGGCATTTGAGCTTTATGTACCTGTGCTATAGATGCCGCTCCTAAGGGCTTTTTTTCTATACTCTTAAAAATTTCATGCCAATCGCAACAATATGAACTGTTGATCACATCCTCAACTTCTTCAAAAGTCATAGGACACACATCAGAGTTAAGCTTTGCGAGTTCATCACAGTATTCTTTCGATAAAATATCTGAATGAAGGGACATTATCTGCCCAAGTTTAATATAAGTCGGTCCAAGTTCTTCTAATATAACTCTTAACTTTTCAGGACTGATGCCTTTTGTAATTTTATGCCTGAATATCACATCTTTAATTTCTTTAAGACGCGAATTTTTTTCCATTCCCCTAATTCTCTCCCCTATATAAAAACGGATCGGATCATTTGATCCGACCCGTTAAAATTCAAGCCTGAAATTTACAAATCATTATCATCGTCATCAAGATCATCCCCGGCGAGATCATCTGTAACGTCAGCTTCTGCCTCTTCCGCTTTTCTTATTTCATCCTTAAGTGCCTCGAGATCTTCTTTTGAAAGATTGCCTACGAAGCCCTCAAAGTCTTTCTTTCCGGCTGTTGCAGCACTCTTTACGGAATGTTTGAGCTCATTATTAAGAGCTTTTCCCTGCTCAACTGTGATCTCACCACGCTTAACAAGTTCATCTACAACTTCAGTTGTTTTATCTGCAGTAATCGCTACAGCGCCTATACCGGCAAGAATTATTTTCTTAAGACCTTCAGTGATCGGATCCATACGAAATACCTCCTTTAGCTTGCTGCGGGACATGCTCAATCGCAGTTTTTAACTTACTATCAGTATAACACAAAGCCGTTAAGAAAATTGTATCTTTTTTGATATAAAAAGAAGGGACATATCAGATTTTTTGATACATCCCTTCTTCTGTACACAAGCTTATATACTTAAAAATGCAATTCCTTTTGGTATAAAAATAATAAGTCCTATCACAGCAGCCGCCATTGCCGCTATTAATACTGCTCCGGCTGCTGCATCCTTTGCAAGCTTTGCAAGCGGTTTCCTGTCCTCTGTCACAAGATCAACAGTTGCTTCTATAGCTGTATTCACCAGTTCAAGGCTTTCTACCATTGCAAAAAGCATAAAACAGATGACCCATTCAAGAACGCTGATTTCAAAAAAAATCCCTGCCATTATCACTGCGATCATAAAAGCGCAGTGGATCCGCATATTTCGTTCATTCTTTATACAGGCAAAAATACCTGCGTATGCATAAAAAAAGCTTTTATATAAAGGATCCTTATTCATTTTAATTTATCCTATTTTAACCTGATGGAATACTTTCTTGCCTTTCTGAATTACAAGGGCACCCTCTGCATCGAGATCTGCAGAAGAGAATACTCTCTTAACATCAGTAACCTTTTCTCCGTTAACAGATACACCGCCCTGCTCGATCTGTCTGCGTCCATCTGAACGTGTCTTTACAATACCTGTATCAACAAGGATTGTTATAAGGTCTTTGCCTGCATCAAGTCCATCTTTTGAGTATGTAGTTGTAGGCATGTTGGCATTTTTTCCACCGCCCGCAAATACGTCTCTTGCAGCAGCAAGTGCCTTATCAGCCTCTTCCTGACCGTGAACGATCTTTGTTATCTCATATGCAAGAACTTCCTTAGCCTTGTTGATCTCCTGATCCTTAAGGGCACCAAGTCTGCGAACCTCATCCATAGGAAGGAATGTAAGAAGTGCAAGACACTCCTCAACCTTGGCATCCTCAATATTTCTCCAATACTGGAAGAACTCATAAGGGGTTGTCTTAAGCGGATCAAGCCAGAGTGCACCCTTCATGGTCTTTCCCATCTTAATTCCGTCAGAAGTTGTGAGAAGCTTGAATGTAAGACCATAAGCGCTTCTGCCTGTTTTTGATCTGATAAGGTTTACACCACCGATGATGTTACTCCACTGATCATCTCCGCCCATCTCAAGCTCACAGTCGTAATCACAATTAAGCTTGTAGAAATCATAAGACTGCATGAGCATGTAGCTGAATTCGAAGAATGTAAGACCGCCCTTTGCCATCCTGATCTTATATGCATCAGCGGCAAGCATTTTATTTACATTAAAGTGAACACCTACTTCTCTCATAAAATTGACATAATTAAGATCAAGAAGCCAGTCTGCATTGTTTGTAATGATAGCTGAGTCTTCACCGCCGTCAAACTTTATATATCTTGAGAGCTGATTCTTAAAGCACTCAACATTGTGATCGATAGTCTCTCTTGTGAGCATCTGTCTCATGTCCGATTTTCCGGAAGGATCACCGATCATTGTTGTTCCGCCGCCCATCATTGCAATAGGTCTGTGACCTGCCTTCTGCATGTGCATCATAGCCATGATCGTGAGGAAATGACCGGCTGTGAGCGAATCTGCAGTAGCATCAAAGCCTATATAAAAACGAACAGACTTTTTGCCCAAAAGTTCTCTGACAGCATCTTCATCTGTGCACTGTGCAATATAGCCTCTTTCTTTTAACAAGTCGTATACATTTTCTGACATCGAATTATTACTCCTAATATTTTTTATATGGATTTTTCTAAATACAATATAAAATCCATGCTTTTTCAGTGTACCATAGCAAAGTCTATTTTTCAAGAAATTAGCAATTCAATCCTTGTAAATCGTACTTTGATTTTTGCCGTTTTCTTTTGAATCATAGAGTGCCTTGTCTGCACGTTTTATACCTTCTTCAAGGCTTAGTTTTCTTTTTATTGCTGTAATTCCAATACTAAGTGATACTGTCATGTCATTATTGTTCTTTTTAAGACTGCTGTTACATTCATCAAGAATAAACTGCAGCTCTTCTGCCGTAATCCTGCAAAATCCTATAAACTCGTCTCCACCCCATCTTGCAAAAATACCTTTTTCGACCAGTTTACCCTTAAGTTCATCTGCAACCTCTCTCAAAACCATATTCCCATATAAATGTCCCCGGCTGTCATTATATTGCTTAAAATCATCTATATCCAGCATAAAGAGTGACGCTTCACCGTCAGCAATATATTTTCTTATATTTTTATTGTAAAGTTCACGAAATATCCTGTTATTATACAGGCCTGTAAGCTCATCTGTATTCTGAAGTATATTCATCTTTTTGTTAAGCTTTGTGAGCAGATAGCCTGTACCTGTAAGAAATGCCGCCAGGATCACCAAAATATAACGTGAATTTCTATAAGTTCTCTCCAGAAAAGTTTTAACAAGTGAACTTACATTTTTTCCCACAACAATATTCCAGTTTAATTCCTCATTGTGAATTACGATCACACAGGTATTACCATCGGTCGAAGTTGACGTTCTTTTAGCTGTGCTTGTAACAAATGCAGGGTCTACATCGAAAATATCAGCAACCTCATTTTCATTCTTAAAATATTCTGTGCTGCCCTTAAATGAATTATGTGCATTTGCAACATTCACAATATAAATATTAGTACCATTTGCTTCCGAAAGATACTGTATATCTGTCTGAAGGTCATCTAAATGATTCGCTACGCCCACAACTCCTATAATTCTTCCATAAGTATCCTTTACTACACAGTTAACAAAGAGCGAAACCGTATAATCCTGTGTTTCGTCTCTGTCTACCTGTATATCATACTCCTTATTAAGTTTTAGAAAATTATAGTACCAGCTGTCAAACTCATTGTCCCTCGAAATTGTTTTATTAAATCCATCCTGAAAATAATAATTACCAGTTACCGCAGAAACAAAGAAAACCGTATCATAATCAAATTTAAGCTGATAATTTTTAAGATATGAATAGAGATCGTCTATCTCATCATTGTGGCCTCCATTTGCTGCCAGCTCTGCAAACTCAGGTTCATCCCTGATCCATTTTTCCAGAAAAGCATCATTTGCCATCATCTGGGATACTACTCGTTCCTGTGATGTTATCTGTGTAATTTCCGCATTGATATTAATAGCTGAAAGTTCTATCTGGTTTGCAACCTGGCTTTCGGCCATTTTTCGATAATATCTGGCATCATTAAGTTGAAAAACCAAAAATCCCAGCATGATAATTGCAAAAATCAATATATTTGTAAATAGGACGATATGCTTTCTGATCATAATTTAATCTCCCCACACAGCACACATGGTTTAAATCTCCGGCCATTCTCCTGTCTTAACAAAAGTTTCTGCTGTGTCAAAAGCTGCCTCCGTGATATCAGCCTCATAGCCCATCATTTCCAAAAGCTTTATAGCATCTCTGGACTCTGCCCTGCCTTTTCTCAAAATATAATCAAAGCTTATCTCACCATCAGATGCAATTTCTGAAAAATGACAGTTATCCATATACTTTTCAAGCATATATGTGAGTTCAATATCATGTGTTGCAGCAAACAGAAGACATCTGGAGTTAGCAAGACTTTTGAGGATCTGTGCTCCTGCAGCCACTCTTTCTACCGTATTTGTTCCCTTTAATAATTCATCTGTAAAACACATAAGCGGAAATTCATTTTCAGATCTTACTGCATCAAGTATTCTCTTCATTCCGCGTATCTCAGCCATATAGAAGCTTTCCCCTTTTATAAGGTCATCTTCTACAGACATCGAAGAATATATCCTGCACGGACTAAATGAACATTTCTCAGCTGCAGCAGTATAGATGGTTTCCGACAAAAGCACCGCCAGCGCAGTTGTTCGCAGGAAAGTTGATTTTCCGGATGCATTTGAACCTGTGACTAAAATTCCCTTATCTGTATTTATATCGGATGAAACAGGCCTTTCTATAAGAGGATGAATAAGGCTTTTACCAATAAATCTCTGCGGTTCCCCTATTAAAAACTCCGGCTCACAGTAATGCTTAAGAGTCCTTCTGTAATGAGCTATAGATATCATCGCATCGAGGAAGCCCAGATTCTCCTCGAGCTTAAATATTTCATTTCTGTTTAACTTCACTTTGCTCAGCATCTGATTAAATCTAATCTGATCAAGATGGAAAAATATGCGAAGATAATCCAGTGGCAGCTCCGCAATGCTTCCGGTAAGTCCACGCCCCGAACGCAGAAGGAACATACCCCTTTCCAGACTTTTAAGCTTGTTATATGAATCTCTTATTGCCGAAATATATGATGAAACAGCCTCGTAATCATTTTTTATAAGGTTTTCAACTGATCTGAGTGTCCATACTATATATGAGAAACAAACAACGTAGCGATCCGTTTCGCCCTTCCGCTTAAAATATGTAGCCACATTGAAGGCAGTTACAGCAAGTATAAGGGCAAAACCAAGCGGGGGATTAATAAAAATCATCGCAATTGCAATAACCCCAAGCAATATACAGAAATAATGCAAAATATTTGATTCTTCTTTAATTTCATCAAGTTTTAAGAGATGATCGGTAAATGAATATTTTCCGGTCCTTCCCATTTGAGAAAATGCCATCTGACATGCAGTTCTCTCATCTTCATTTTCATCGAACCATTTTATTACACGTCCTCTTTCCTTTAAGGCCTCAGCATCTCCTAACGGTCTATGAAGAAGATCATAAAGATACTCGTCTCCCATCTGGCATGAGCAATAGTTCATGGAGGCATAAACCTTATCCATATCAAGATCATTCCAAGTCATATCATCGATTATGCCTGCTGTTTTAACACCGGATATATTTTCCGTATTTTTTGATCTGTTTTTAAAATAATGGGAAATTACTTCATATTCCTCTCTGGTGAAAATATGTCTGTCAGTCTTTTTCCCAAAGTCCACCCTAAGCTTCTTTTCATATTTTTTCAGAGATGAAGCTAAATCAGACCTGTATTTTAAATAAAGCGCTATTATCACTGCAACGATAACAATTGCTGTTATATATGAGTTCATCAGTATTGATAATCCTTTCACAGACCCTGCCTGTATTTTAAAATATAAAGAAATACGGGGTAAGGCATCTTTTATAAAAAGTTCCTACCCCGCTGTCTTATATTTTTCAGAATTTTTTTATAGCATTTCTAACAAGTTTACTGAACCTTGGAGCTGCTTCATTACCCGTATCAATAACTTCCTGTCCTGAAAGCTTGTGATCAGATATTCCCGCTGCAAGATTTGAAATACATGATACACCGCATACCTTCATCCCGCAATGATGTGCGGCTATCGCCTCAACAGCTGAACTCATACCTACTGCATCGGCTCCAAGAAGCTTAAACATCTGAACCTCAGCAGGAGATTCATAAGAAGGTCCCGGTACCTGAATATAAGTGCCTTCTTTAAGTTCAACCTCAGATTCCTTTGCAGATTCCATAAGTATATCGCAAAGATGAGGATCATAAATACTTGTCATATCAGGAAATCTCTCTCCGAGCTCGTCTATATTCTGACCTCTTAACGGATTAGGCACGAATGATGCAATATGATCAGTTACCATCATAAAATCACCGGCATTAAAATCCGGATTTATGCCTCCGGAAGCATTTGTAAGAAAGAGGATCTTTGCTCCCATAAGATGCATAAGTCTCACCGGCAGGACAACATCGGATATATCATACCCTTCATAATAATGGATTCTGCCTTTCATGCATATAACTTTCTTTCCCTCAAGATTTCCGTAAATAAATTTTCCGGCATGTCCGGGCGCTGTAGAAACAGGAAAGCCCTCAATATCATGATAGTCAATTTCGCCTTCGACTTCAATATTGTCAGCAAAATTCCCAAGTCCTGAGCCCAATACCAGCGCAATATCCGGAACAAAATCCGTCTTTTTTCTTACTTCTTCAAAACATTTTTTTAACTTTTCATATACTGCGTTCATATTTATTTACCTTTCTGTCTTTAATCCGGTCTTCTTAATAAACCGCATTACGGAACTGTCAATTTTCATCGGAAAAAGCTTCACCTTCAATATTTTCAAGTATTTCTCTGGCCTGCTCCACCTGATTCGTGTTTACATATACAACACAAACCTCTTTTTTCCCTCCAAAATTTCGTCGTTCAAAGAAAGGTACTTTTACCCATCTTTCGAGATATGACACTCTCGCCTTAACAAGACTGTTGATCAATCTCTCTTTTTTAACAAGGTCTACTGTTCTTGTAAGTTCAATTTCACTTTTCTGCATTTTTTGCCTCACCAAAATCAAAATCCATCATAACTTCATTGGCTTAAGACATTAGAAAGGCTTATATAAAAGTCTTCAACATTTTAAGTAAATGAAAACTATGTCAGTCATGTACAACTACTACTGTGCCCTCCGGACATGCTTCGTAAAGATACGGCATCATCGCAGGCGGAACATTTACACATCCATGAGAACCATTCGTCAGATATATATCTCCTCCAAATTTTGATCTCCAGGATGCATCATGTATACCTACATTACCTACAAACCTCATCCAGTAATGAACGAAGGACTCGTAATCCTCTCCCTTAAGAGTTCTGTCTAACTGCTTGTACTGTATCTGAAATACTCCGCTCGGAGTATCATGTCCTGCAGATACATTTCCAGTTACAATGTCTGTTATATATTTTGCCGCACCATTTTCATAATAGATAAGCTGCTGGCTTGTCCTGTTTATGTCTATATATGTTCCGTTTCCGTACATCAATCCATATGGCGTTACCGTTTGAATATAAGAAGGAATATGCAGTCCTCCCGGAAGCGAACCGGCTATTACAGCAAGAATATATTGTTTTTCTACCGACTGATTTATCTGATTTGCACCATAGTTATACTTTAACGCCAACGCAGTCAAAAAACTATCGATCATTGAATTATCTGCTGCAAACAATGCCAATGTACCTTCGTCAACAGTGAGTGTCGAAGGCATACCCTCCGGGATCTGAATCCCTTCAAAAGTATATGTGATCGCCTCTGCAGCCTCAACTTCTGAAGAATGAAACAGAACCGTGCTGAATAAAATAGCCATAACCAGTAAACTTGCAAGCAGATATTTTAACCTCTTCATTATATGAACTCTCCCCTTTAGCATATCATACAAGTGATCCATCGGCAGATCAAACTGCCGATGATTCACAGTTAATATCAACCCTTACAAACTATATTTACGATCTTACCGGGAACATATATCTCTTTTACTATATTTCCGGTAAGCCTTGAGCTTACAGCTTCCTTTGCCTGAGCAATAACATCATCTTTTGCTGCATCCATAGAAATCTGGATCGTGGCTCTTGTCTTTCCGTTAACCTGAACTGCGATTTCTTTTGTATCTTCCTTCATCGCTTCCTTATCGGCTACCGGCCAGCCTGCCTCAAATACAGAACTGTCATGTCCGAGCTGCTGCCAGAGCTCCTCAGCGATATGAGGTGCAAACGGAGCAATAAGCTGAACGTATACTGAAAGTGTTTCCTTATCAACTTCTGCAAGCTTGCTGAGCTTATTGTTAAACTCCATGAATCCGGAAATTACAGTATTGAGTGAGAATGTCTTAAGTCTTGTATCGATCGTATCGATCAGCTGGTGACGAATTCTTACAAGCTCTTTTGTTGCTTCAACATTCTTGTCCTTGTTTTCCATTACAAGGTTCCAGAACTTGCAAAGGAAACGATATACACCGTCAATCCCCTTATCATCCCATTCAGAGTCAAGTTCCGGCGGACCTACAAAGAGCTCGTACATTCTGAGTGAATCACATCCATAATCACGAACAAGATCATCGGGAGAAATAACATTTCCCTTGGACTTACTCATCTTGATACCATTCTTACCAGTGATCATTCCCTGGTTAAAGAGCTTTTTGAACGGCTCCTGGAAATCAACAACACCTATATCATAAAGGAACTTTGTCCAAAATCTTGCATAGAGAAGGTGAAGTACTGCATGCTCTACACCACCGATATACATATCAACAGGAAGATATTTGTCAGCCTTTTCTCTGCTTACAAGTTCCTTATCATTATGTACATCTACATATCTCAGGAAATACCATGAAGATCCTGCCCACTGAGGCATTGTGTTTGTCTCACGCTTAGCATCAGCTCCGCACTGAGGGCACTTACAGTTAACCCATGAGTCAATTGCTGCAAGAGGTGATTCACCTGTGCCGGTAGGCTCATAATGATCAACCTCCGGAAGCTCAAGCGGAAGCTCCTCTTCCGGAACAAGAACATCACCACACTTAGGGCAGTGAATGATCGGAATAGGCTCTCCCCAATAACGCTGTCTTGAGAATACCCAATCACGAAGCTTGAAGTTCTTCTTTGCATGACCGAAGCCCTTCTCTTCAACGATGTGAGGTGCCTCTTTCTTAAGCACTGCTGACTCCATTCCGTTCCATTCGCCGGAATTGATCATAGTACCGGAAGCCTCTGTATAAGCTTCCTGCATATCCTCGATCTCTTTGCCGTCCTTTGCGATTACCTGAATTATTGGAAGGTTGAATTTCTTTGCAAAAGCAAAGTCTCTGTCATCATGAGCAGGAACGCACATGATAGCACCTGTTCCGTAATCAACAAGAACATAGTCAGAAAGCCATATCTGGATCTTCTCTCCGTTAAGAGGATTGATCGCATAAGAGCCGGTGAATACACCTGTTTTTTCCTTGCCCTGCATACGGTCTACATTAGACTTGTTTGCTGCATCAACAATATACTGCTCAACAGCTGCTCTCTGCTCATCTGAAGCAAGCTTCTTTGCAAGAGGATGCTCGGGAGCAAGTACCATGAATGTTGCACCGTAAAGGGTATCAGGTCTTGTTGTGTAAACAGTGATCTTATCATCTGATCCGTCAACCTTGAAGTCAACCTCGGCACCATATGAACGTCCGATCCAGTCTGTCTGCATCTTCTTAACCTTTTCCGGCCACTCAAGCTGGTCAAGATCATCAAGAAGTCTGTCTGCATAAGCTGTGATCTTAAGCATCCACTGCTTTAAGTTCTTCTTTGTAACTTCGCTACCGCAACGCTCACACTTACCGTTAACAACTTCTTCGTTAGCAAGACCGCACTTGCATGAAGGGCACCAGTTGATCGGCATTTCCTTCATATATGCAAGACCTTTTTTATACATCTGCTCAAATATCCACTGAGTCCACTTAAAGAACTTAGGATCTGTGGTATTAAGCTCCATATCCCAGTCATATACTGCTGCGATCTGCTTTATCTGTCTTTTAATATTACGTACATTCTCTGCTGTGGAAACTGCAGGCTGTACGCCCATTTTTATGGCATAGTTTTCAGCCGGAAGACCAAATGCATCCCATCCCATAGGATGAATGACATATTTTCCGTTCATTATCTGATAACGGCTCCATACATCAGAAATAACATAGCCTCTCCAATGTCCTACATGAAGGCCGTTTCCTGAAGGATATGGGAACATATCCAGACAATAATACTTTTCTTTCTTTCCGTCATCTACATTGACGGGCTTCTCTTCCCAAACGCGGGTCCACTTATCTTCTACCGCGCTGTGATTATACGCTTCTGCCATAAAAAAATCTCCTTAATCTGTATTGATTCGATTTGGCCTATAAAGCAAGCCAAATTTAAGTTTAAAACCCCACCCTGTAAAAGTCAAGCTTTTATAATAGAAGATATGGATTTTCTGTTGACATTAAATTTATAAGGGTGTAATCTGTCTTGAGCCCGAAAGAGAAATTTGTATTTAAAAAGCAATTTTTCAATCTGATAAAGTACAAATTTCAAATGAAATTCGATTTTTCCACTATTATTATAGAGAAGGGGGAGCAATATGCAGCTAGATATGACCAAGGGTAATCCCTTAAAAAATATTCTTATTTTTACATTACCAT
Source organism: Lachnospiraceae bacterium (assembly GCA_024682575.1). Lineage (GTDB taxonomy): Bacteria > Bacillota > Clostridia > Lachnospirales > Lachnospiraceae > NK4A144. The sequence goes on from JAIKZC010000007.1 coordinate 13,591, forward strand.
TACTTATAGGAAATCTTTTCCAGCAGTTTTACAATATGGCAGATACACTCATAGTCGGACGTTTCGTAGGTGAAAACGCGCTTGCTGCCGTTGGCTCCACAGGAACGATAATGTTCCTTATACTTGGATTTTCGATAGGTATTTCAACCGGATTTACTGTTCTTACAGCTCAGGCTTTTGGAGCACATGATATAGCTCATGTCCGCCAGACTGTTGCAAACGCCCTGATACTATCAGGTATAGTCATAATCATCACCACAGTTATCAGCAATGTTTTCATGCACCCTATACTTCATCTGATGAATACTCCTGAAAACATTTACGACGATGCATACACTTATATAAATATCATAGCGACCGGTCTCGCCGCATCTGTTCTTTACAATCTTTCATCCGCAATTTTAAGAGCAGTCGGCAACAGCATTATTCCACTGGTATCTCTTGTTTTTTCTGCATGCCTGAATGTTGTCCTGGATCTCGTATTTATTGCTAAATTTAAAATGGGTGTTGCCGGAGCCGCGAGAGCCACTGTTATCTCACAGGGTCTTTCAGCAGTTCTCTGCTTCATCTATATTTTTGTAAAACTGCATGAGATATGGCCTAAAAAAGAAAATATACGCCTTGATCTGAGAGACGCGCAAAAACAGCTTTCTGTCGGTATTCCTATGTCTTTGCAATTTGCGATCACAGCTTCCGGAACGATGATTATGCAGTCAGCTATCAACCTCTTCGGTTCAAAGGCAGTTGCAGCTATCACCGCTGCCAGCAAGCTTCACAATATCATAACCCAGGGAATGGTCTCCGCAGGACAGACGATGACAACTTATTGCGCACAAAATTATGGTGTCGGCGATTCAAAGCGCATTAAAGAAGGTGTCAACTCAGCATTCCGCGCCCTTGTGATCTATTCATTGGTTGCTGCTGCGATTGGCCTTCTTCTGCTTACTCCGTCACTCCATCTTTTCTTCACCGATGACGGCACGGAATTCTCAGAGCTTTTGCCACTCGCCAAAACCTATATGTATGCCTGCGTTATTTTTTACATTCCGCTTTCCATGATCTTCCTTTTCAGAAACGCCATGGAAGGCTGTGGATACGGATTCCTTCCGATGATCGGAGGCGTGGTGGAACTCCTTTCACGAGCTGCGGC
>JAIKZC010000022.1 GCA_024682575.1 Lachnospiraceae bacterium
TGTGCTTATGCCAACCTCAGATGCAATCACATTCTTATCCGATAAATACAATGCATGATAGAACAGAGAAACACTTGAACAAGTCATCAGTTCCAGCATAACCCATACCGGCATCTTATCAGCATATTTATTGAAATGATGCTTAACAATTGCACTATCCTTATAATATGACTTTTCTTTAGTGAAGTTTTGCAATGTCTTTGTAATTCCTACTTTATCGTAATAGTTCTTCAAATCATAGTGCTGATCATATGGTTGTGTCTGACATTTTAGCTCCGCAAATTTATTTCCTATCAAATCTTTATAGAAGAATTCTGCTTTTTCAATGTACTGTCTAAGCAATGATCTGATTTCTTCGTCAAAACAATAAACCGTGTAAATATCTTCAAAACGAATGACTTTTCGTCACTGCGTGCCTCAAAGTCATGCAAACAGGCCATTTAAATGCAGCTGCGCTGCGGGCCTGTTTGACACATGTTACACGTTATCACACGGAACCCGCAGTAAATGCGGATTCCTGCAATAAAGTCACCAAAACATATACCTTTAATCATCTCATGACTATCAGTTGACAACCTATATTGCAACATATATCCCGAAAATCTGTAATAGCTGACTTTCTGAAGTACCTTTCTTGAAAATGCATCATCAGATATTACTACTCCATGATCTTTTAACTTTTTTATCTGTTCATCTAATGTATAAGGTTTCTTTAACTCCATACAATCTCCATAAAGTAAAAAAGCCAAGCTCAACGCTCGGCTTGGTCCCAAGTGTTATTCGCACCTGGCAACTCTGTTAGCTATATAATACCATATTTTAGCTTTTTTTCAAGCTGTATCTTGAAAACTCGTTTTTTGCTCGTATCATATTGCCACAATGTTATGTCTTAATATTTTCGTAAATAAGCAACAATACCATTTCACATTTTTATCAATTACATTTTATAATTTTTTCTTCAAATCTACAAAGTTGTAGAATTCTACACTTTTAGCGATTATCACAATTTAATAAAAAACACCCCAAGACAGTTGTCCTGAGGTGTAATAAATCGTATATGATTGTCCAAAGACGTAATACGTTGTGAAACGATTATCTCTTTGAGAACTGAGGTGCGCGACGGGCTGCTTTGAGACCGTACTTCTTACGCTCTTTCATACGAGGATCTCTTGTAAGGAATCCTGCCTTCTTAAGTGCGGGACGATAATCATCGTCTGCTTTGCAAAGCGCTCTTGCGATACCGTGACGGATAGCGCCTGCCTGTCCTGTGTATCCGCCGCCCTTAACTGTTACGATAACATCAAACTTCTCGTTTGTCTCTGTTGTAGCGAAAGGCTGACGAACTATAACCTTAAGAGTCTCAAGTCCGAAATAATCCTCGATGTCTCTCTTATTTACTGTAATCTTGCCTGTACCGGGCATAAGATATACTCTAGCGATAGACTTCTTTCTTCTACCTGTTCCGTAAAACTTTGTAGTAGCCATTATATCTCCTCCTCTGATTAAATGTCGAGTACTTCAGGCTTCTGAGCTGCATGAGGATGCTCAGCACCTGCGTATACGAACAACTTCTTGTTCATCTCTGCACCAAGGGGTCCCTTAGGAAGCATTCCCTTAACAGCATGCTCGATTACACGCTCGGGATGCTTTTTAAGCATTTCTCTAAGAGTTGTCTCCTTAAGGCTTCCAACATAATCAGAGTGATGGTAATAAATCTTCTGATCAAGCTTCTTTCCGCTAACCTTAATCTTATCAGCATTAATAACGATAACATAATCACCACAATCAATATGAGGTGTGAAGATAGGCTTATTCTTTCCTCTTAAGACTGCTGCTATCTCTGATGAAAGACGACCTAACATCTTTCCCTCGGCATCAACGACATACCACTTTCTGTCGATTGTAGCCGGGCTTGCCATAAATGTCTTCATGGTTTATCCTCCTGTAAATCACCGTACGGTAAACGGTCGAATGTGTGGCGTTTGCAGCAATGTCCGAACTGCGCCCGCCTGCATTTTATAGTAAGGTCAGAAAGTCGGGGCTTTTGACTTCTTGACACACTAAACTACACTAGCTGTTCTATGATACAGCCGGTTCGCATGATTGTCAAGATTATTTTTGTTTTTTCGGACGCCCTTGCTGTCACGTTCCGTGTTTTCCTCGTCAGAGGGAATTCCTCGTAAAACACTGCACGGCCGCGCTGCGGGCTGGCTTTCACTTTGAGTAAGATAACTTTACATAGACCCTGTCTTTTCTCGAAACAAACAATGAATGAATGAACCCGCCTTTTTCATCATCCCCATCGCTATGTTTCGTTTAGTTTAAAGTCAATCTGCATTAGGGTGAGGCCACAGGCGGGTGCGGTTGTTCCGGCGCGGGTGCGGTCTTTGGCGTCTAGGATTTCCTGCATCTTTTCCGGAGTTATGCTTCCGAAGCCTGCCTCCATCAGGGTCCCGGCGATGATCCTTACCATATTATAAAGAAATCCGGTTCCTTTTACGCGGATAGTGATAAGACCCGGCGAAAATGAGCCACAAACCCCGTCCCCATGGATCACTTCTATGGAATTTATGGTGCGAACGGGGCTTTTGGCCTGCATGTGCACGCTGGCAAATGATGTAAAGTCATGCTCTCCCACAAGGCATTCTGCTGCCGCGCGCATCTTTCCCACATCAAGAGGCCTGCTACAAAAATGCGAGTACCGGATCATTAACGGATCAGGTATCCTTGCATTATAGATTTTATATTCGTAGGTTTTTTCGCTCACATTGTGGCGCGGATGAAAGTCCAAATGCACTTCTCCGGACGAGGTTACCACGATATCAGGCGGAAGCTTTGTGTTAAGAGCAAGCGCAAACCTTTCCGCCGGTATGCGGCTTTCGGTGTCAAAAACCGCGGCATTGTCTCTTGCATGGACTCCCGCATCCGTGCGGCTCGTACCGATAATTTCAGTGTCTTCTCCGGTGATCTCTTTTACGGCTGCCGCAAGATGCCCTTCTATTGTCTCCGGCTCTAAAGCCTGCGCCGCAAAGCCGTGGTAAGCCGTGCCATCATAAGCTATTCTAATAAGTATTCTTCTCATACAGCTATCTATTTCCCAATGCCCCTGCTGTCACACTTTGGGCTGTTGATCAAAACTTACAGATACTTATTTTACTCCCTCCGCGCCGTTTTTTCTATACTGCTTGGGAGTCATTTCCGTTGCTTTTTTAAATACCTTATTAAAATAGGTCTGGTCGCTAAAGCCCACTTCCATCGCAACCTCGATGATCGGCATGTCTGTTTTTCTCAGAAGATATTTTGCCTGAGATATCCTGATCTCCGTCAGATACTCTGAAAAGCTCTTTCCCACCTTTTTCTGGAAAAGCCCCGAAAGATAAGACGGATTTAAGTTAACCGCCTTTGCAAGGTCGTTTAAGCTTAAAGGCTCGTGGTAATTCTTTCCTATATAATCAAGAGCTCGCTTTATAGCGGGCGAATCTGATGCCGGATATCTTGCAAATGCAAGCACAAAGAATGAGTCCAGAATCTTCATCAGATCGTAAGATAACTGCCCCAGGTCATTAGCTTCGTTCATTTTTCTGACAGCGGCATCTGTAAGATTATATACATCCGATTTCTTTCCTCCGCACTCTATTATCGCTCTCGACAGAAGCGCAAAAAGCTCTATTACACGCGTTCTTATGATGGTGACCTGGTTGCCGGATGCAAAATAGATCTTGCTCAAAAGCTGGTTTAAACAAGCCTTTGCCCTGTCCACATCACCGGCAATAACAGTCGATATAAACGCCTGCTCCTGCTCGTATTGATCTGCGTAAACCGACTCGTCATCAAGAAACTTCATAAACGAATCGATCTCCTTTTCGCTCACTTCCTCCGGTTTTTTCTCAGGCTCCTGCACACTCCTTATGACGGCAGCCAAAAGGCGGCTTAAATAATACGCTCTCTCGGACTCCACCAAAGGCGCCGAAGAATAAGCGGCATACAGTCTGTTTCTGTAATTGAGCGGCAGATTAAACTGACGCATAACCTCGTCTATATATTCAATATCAGGGTAATCAAGGCTTACAGGCCCGCCCATGACCGCAGCCTCAAGCTTTCCGTTGCAAAAAATCGGCACCGTAAAATGAACATAGCCTGCCGGGCATGAATAAATATAGATATCCTTTAATACGCTTCCCGCCTGCTCCACGGAATGCTCATGGATCTGCTCACACGGGCAGTACTTTCCGGCGGCCTCCTGAAAAAGCGCGCAATACCTGCACTCCTCTCCAAAGGTCTGCTCGGGCTTTCCTTCCTTATTTAATAATGTAACCACAATGCCCGTAGAATTGTGATAGATATGCAATACGTCTGCAAGTGATAATTTCCAGTCCAATTTTAATATTCCTTTCGCCTACCAACCACATAGGTTCGTTGAAAGCATACCACAATCTGAAAATATTACAAGAATTTCTGTATTATTTTCATTTTTTTCTGTTGTCCCGGCCCGGCACCTCCATAAACCTGTAAAAATAGTCAAAAATCATCCGAAGAAACGATAAGACCTACCGACCACATAGGTATATATTATAACCATCAAAAGCAAAGCAACGAAACGACATCTAAAACAGTTGCTGGATATTAATAAACAAGAAAAGAAAGGACAAAGAAATGGAATTATTAGATCTCAACAAAGCAGTTGAAAACGGAAAAGTTAAAGACGTTAAGGCTTTAGTTAACGCAGCTTTAGAGGACGGCAAGGGAGTTCAGGAGATTCTCGACACA
>JAIKZC010000086.1 GCA_024682575.1 Lachnospiraceae bacterium
TATAAATTTTCATTTTCTAACCATCCTAAAGCTTTACTATCAGTGTAAATTAAAGGTTTGGTATATTCACTTTCCGGAATACTATTATTTTCTATAAATATTCGACAATCCGTCCCTGTATAATCTCTTCCCTCAAGAATATACCTTGCTGACAAAAGTCGCTTTTCATCTTTTAACTCTTTCTGAGTATCTACGGCTCCCGGAAGTATAATCCCTCTAAAATTCTCACATTCTGAATTTCCATGGAATAATAACATAGAAATTTGTCCCTCCTTACCATTAACCTCATATACCTCATCTAGAATTACATCAATAATCAATACAGGTTCCATCATTTCCTCCAGTCAGACAGTTAAATTCATTATTTTTAATATCATACATGCCAGATAATATTGGGTCTTATTCTCCTGTTCGCTGAAATCATCATTAAGCATAGCTTTGATATTTTTTATTCTATAAATAATTGTATTTCTATGGGTAAACATTTCTGCTGAGATTGCCTGAATACTGCCGTTATTTCTTAGATATGACTCAAGAGTTTCCACATAATTTGCATCATGTTTTTTATCATAATCTATTAATGGCTTTAGTATATCGTAACTCATTTCCCTTAGCAGTAATTTATCTGATACTGAAAAAATCAATCTAAATATTCCCATATCGTCAAAATTAACCATGTTTGTACCGGTTAATTCTGCCATTTGTACCGCAGATTTCGCTCTTGAATAAGCTATATACAGATTTTCTATGTCTTTTATTCTGCTTCCAATGCCTGAAAAAAGCTTAAATTCCGGCATTTTCAATGATGCCTTTCTTCCAAAACCATTAATAATATTTTCAGTGTCTGATTCCGACACATCATTCATTACCATAACAAAGCAAGAATCATAGTAAAAGAAATGGCCATTATGCGTTATATTGTTCAAATACAACTGTAATCTGTACCCCAAACGCTTTCTGTCAACTGTGTCCATCTTATCCAGATCGCCTGTTGAAAGCAGCATCACCTGAAAAGTTCCGTCAATATCAAAATACGGCAAAAGATCCTTCTTATATGTATTTTTATTATCCGGATTTTCTATCGCTTTTATCAGCGCTGTGGAAATTTCTTCATCCGTAGATCCCTGTATGAAAATTCTGATACTTATATCCTTTATCATATCAACAAGATATACATCCCAGGGCACTGTCAGTAACGGAAAGTCATTCTCATTACAGATATTACATATCTCTTCCGGTATTTCATTAATATAAAATCCGGTATTTATTATCAGACCTGATGCATTATTATCAATAAGTGATGTGATCAGCTTTTTTAATCTGTTTTCATCAGAAAATCCCAACCCTGTCGTTACAGCAAGCTCTTTTCCCGAGAAATTTTTTGTAATAGTTAATTCCTCAAGCATGATCAACCAGCTAATAGAATTTGACCATCCGTTCTTCCCTGCGATCATCTTCATAGAATATTTTTCTTCTGAAAATGTCATCATATCTTCAATCGTAAATCCCATCTGTATCTCCTCCAATACGATTTTCTCTAACTTAAGTATATGTACTCTGAGCACAAATTTCAATCTGATTTTGTTTATCTCGATATATAGATTTGCTAAAATTTCGTGCTAAAATTGAATACAAGAAGGGAAGATTATTTCACAATTGTTTTATATAAAGGAGGTACGTTATGATTAGAACAGGTTTTGAAAACTTTGATATTATTTCAGCAACAGAACCTATTTGGATGAGGGATGAAAGATATGACTACTGTGAGGATTTCTACAGTCTTTGTAATAAAAACAACAGCAAAATTCTTTCTAAATTAGCCAAGCTTCCAACTTTACTTTTTTCAGCTTTAAGCAAATAATCATAATGTTGAAATATTTAATTGATCATTAAAAGGCTTTTGCCGCAGAACTTATCTGTGACAAAAGCCTTCTTTTATTTTGAGGCCTCTCTGGCCTGTCTTATTACATCTTTCATAATATCCTTGGTCATTCCACCGGGTATGTAGCCTAGCACGTTACCCTCAGGATCAATAAGATATGTTGTCGGATATGCTGTAATATAATACGGAAGCATTAATGAAGCATCGGTATCCATGAGTACGGGGAATGTGTAGCCATTTTCCTCCATAAAAGCTTTTATGCCATCTACGTCCTGTTCATTTCCTGTATTTGGAAATGTTACACCTAAAAATACAACATCAGGGTCTTCCATTGACTGATATTCTTCATAAAGTTCCTGTATATATGGCAATTCAGCCTTGCATGGTGGACACCAGGTAGCCCAGAAATTAAGGAAAATTATTTTTCCCTTGTAATCAGCTAAAGAGTGACTTTCTCCATATTGGTCAGTAAGCGTGAAGTCCGGTGCCGGAAGCAATTCCTGATCGGCCTCAGCTGCTGATTTATCCTGACTCTCCTCTTCAGTTACCCGAGCTTCCTCCGAAACCGTTGATGGATCAGATTCCTCCTTTTCTTCAGAACTTTCTGAAGCTAAATTTTCAGATACCTGAGCCTCGCTTTTAGAAATATTGTTATTCACCGCTTTGGACAGGTAGCCTGTAATGCTGTTCATTTTTCCGGTGATCATTAATAATCCCATTACTATAAGTATTACACCACCAATTTTTACTGTATATTTAACTATATTTCTATGCTTTGCAAAAATATCCAATAGATAGCTTGTAAAGAATCCCACAAACAAAAACGGAATGATATAACCAAGTGTATAAAGCCCTATCAGGGCAAAACCACTTGCTGATGAAGACGCCGAAGCTGCCAGGATCAAAACAGATGATAAAACAGGTCCAACACACGGGCTCCAGGCAAAACTCAGGACGAATCCCATCAAAAGAGCAGTAACAGGCGACATTGTCATCTTTTCCATATTAAAGGGTAATCTGTATTCACCGTTTAATAATCTGCTCTCTCCAAGAATTCCAAGCTGGTATAATCCAAATAAAATTATTATCATTCCACCAATTCTTGCAAATAATAACTGATTACCATTAAAAAATTTACCAATGGTACTCATGCCAAAGCCCAGGAGGAAAAACGCCATACTGATCCCTATCACGAAAAATATTGTATTGATCAGAACTCTCTTTTGATCATAGTACTTTTTCCCATCCTTATCCTTCTTTACGGTTCCTCCCGATAAATAGCCTATATACACCGGTAAAAGCGGTAAAACACATGGCGAAAAAAAGCTTAGTAAACCTTCTATAAATACTGCGATCGCAGATACATCTATATTTGCAGATAAATTCATAAATACCTCTTATTCTCAATTTTATAGTTTTAATAATTATACCTGATAAGAAAAATATATCAAGTACGCAATATTTATAAACCTGGTAAGGAAAAACTGACTTTATTATATAAATTAAAGAAGGCTTCAGCTCATCTACTGAACTGAAGCCAACTCCTGCCTTAAATTTAGAAAATAAATGTTTTTTCAGATTAATTTGCCTGTGGATTATCCCTTAGCCATTTTATGATATCATCACTTTCATAAAGTGGTTCTCCATCAATAAAAAGACATGGCACCTGCTGTTTCCCTCCAACACTGACAAGCGTATTACGATCCTCTTCATTCTTATTGATATCACTATATCTGATATCAGTTCTGCCCTCTTCCTCGATCTCACGGATTACCTTTCTACAAAAAGGACAGGTCTCCATCATGTAAAGATTCAGATCCATAATTCTCTCGCTCCTTTCTTAATTCCCTTTGCATTTATTTTCTTCCATCCAGCCCATAATTTAATATTTCATTATACTGGGCATTAGCTTCTTCACTCTCTTTCTTCTCTTTCCATCTTTCGATATCACTGCATATTGCCAGCATTTCATCTACTATAAGTTCCGCAGATCGCGGCTTAACATTATACAGATATCCCATCATACGGCTCATTGCCTTTGGACTTCCCAGTTGTTTTGCAACCTGCTCACCAAGTTCCTCAGGAAACCCAAGATTTTTTATAGCCTCAACAAGCTCATTTTTACTTCTTGTCCATTCTATACGATTTGAAATCATCAGATTAAATCTCCCGAAAAATGCTGTATTTCATGCTGGATAATTTGTGCTGTGAAGCCTGAATATTTTCCATGCTGTTTCTTAAAATCCTGATCCAGATAATCAACTTCTATTTCCTCATACCTGACACACGGCCTTACACCTTCTAAAGACAAGCAGCTTTCCTCAGTAGTATATTTTCCGCTTTGTTTTGTGATTACCGGATTGATCATCGGAAAAATAAATGGTCCTGCAGCTACAACTATGATCTGCTTTTTCACGCCTATCATATTTGCTGCCATTCCTACACATCTGTCACGGTTTGCCTTTAGTGTATCAATAAGATCTATTATTGTCTGCCTGTCTGATTCTGCCGCAGGTTCTGATTTCTGCTGCAAAAACATCGGGTCCTTTACAATTTCTTTTACCATCTGTATATCCTTTTTTCTTATGATTTCTTAGAATCGCCTTCCATATTCTCTTGAAATCTCATTAAACGTCTTCTTTCCATTTATGTAGTCTTTATAGGCTGTTTCAGCATCTTTTCCGTGAAATACCTTACATAGACCACACATCTCACAATTAGAGATACATGGGAATCGCTTTTTAATATATTCTCTTCTCTCCTCAATTGTTGAAAATTCGACTTCCGGTGGGTTATTCATTTCTATAGATCCATCCTCGCCTATTTACCGGATAAACAGATATCCATTTCGTGCCATTTTTCTCCACCCCATTCCGAAGCAGACATTCCTAAGTCCTTAAATCCAAACTTGCTGTACATTTCAACCTTTGCATCCAGACAAGTAAGAACAATTCTTTTTCTTCCTTCTTCTGTTGCTCTTTGTTTATATATTTCCATCATTTTTCGAGCGAGACCCTGATTACGATATTCCGGAAGCACATCAACTCCAAGGATCATAACATTTTCACCTTCGGGAAGATGTGTTCTGTAATCTGTAAAAAATTCATCTCTGAATGAGCCTTCATTACTGGCAATAGAATTTATAAATCCTGCGATCCTATTATTTTTTTTATCAATAGCCAGGAGGAATAAATTTTGCGCTACATTTATTCGTTCTTTCATATGCTTTTCTGTACAAGCTTCATTTGGAGGAAAACATATCTGTTCAATCTCAGCCACTCTGTCTGCTTCTTCAGCCTTCATCGTTCTAAATTCGAAAGAATCCGTTTCAGTCATAAAAAACTCATTGCATATCTTATCATAACGCGCCTGTTCCTTTTCCTTGATCGGTTTTGACAGATCATTCATGCAATGATGAATAACATCGGCGTCTTTAAGAAGTTCATCCATTGGACTGTCTTTAACAAGTTTATCATCATGATGATATATTGCAGAGCATATAAGCTCTGTCTCTCCATGATCGGTCAATTGCAACTCGTTTAATATTTTCCTCGCAAGCTCGGCACCTTTATGCGCATGATCATCATAACTGCCTGTTTTATATGCATTTAGATCATGCAGCATTGCTGCCATCGATGCGAGCTCCGGATTAAGTCCGCGTCTTTTTGCAAGCATTGCAGCTGCAAGCGATACACCATAAAGATGCACAAAAGCACTATTTCGTTTGTCTTCATCCTTTATATGATTCAATTCGTTATCAACATATTTACGGATTTCTTTTAATCTGCTCATAATGCTCCTTATTGCCAATGAATTTTTTATATCAAAATTTCTTCTCTTATTCTTAATTATACACGCTAGCAGCCATAAATCCCATCCCAAAATAAATAAAAGAACCAAATATTCCAAGTATTAATATAACATCTTTGCACTAAAAAAAAGTCCCAATAGCATTCAATTACATTGTATAATTCGATTATAATGATACATTTCTTTTTTCATATCAAAAATAATGGAGGGGATTTATGGAATTTGATATTCAATATCTTTTATTGCTACAAGATTTACGATCAGCAACCGGGGGAATCTTTAATGAATTTTTCAATTCAATTTCAAAGGTTGCCGTTGACCTAATGCCACTTTTATCTGTAGTTATTTTCTGGTGTGTAGACAAAAAATGGGGATATAGATTTTTTGCAACATATGGCATTGCTGATCTAATAAACGGAATAATTAAATTATCCGTTTGTGCATATAGACCATGGATAAGATCAGACCTCATAGAACCGGCCGGTGATTCCAAAGTCGCTGCAACCGGATATTCATTTCCGAGTGGTCATACAACAGTTGCCACTGCAATGTATGGTACTACTGCAGTCTGGCAATATAATAAACGACGATGGCTATCCATCACATGCATAGTATTGATCGCACTGACCGGATTTTCCAGAAATTTTCTTGGAGTGCATACGCCACAGGACGTTTGTGTTGGCCTTTTAACAAGTATATTAACAATATTTCTCATTGGTAAGGCCCAAGGAAGCATTGAAAATAACGATTCATTAAAAGACAAGCTTACCATATTGAGTATTGTTATCGTAATAATGGTTATTATATATATCCAACTCAAACCTTATCCAATGGATTATGTTAATGGCACACTCCTTGTAGATCCTCAGAAGATGATGAATGATACTTTCAAGGCATGCGGCAGCTTCCTTGGTTTTACCATAGGATGTTATATTGAAAGGCATTATATTAAATATGAAATACCTGAAAGTTCAAAAAATCTTCCAATAGTAACCTGTGTAGGTATAGGAATAGTTTTTGCATGGCACAGCTATTTTAGATCAGCAACAATAATCCCACTTCTTGGCGGACATTGGGGAAATTTCGCAGCCAACTTTATACAGTTTATAT
>JAIKZC010000293.1 GCA_024682575.1 Lachnospiraceae bacterium
GCCTCGGTTACCGTTACCTTTTCATAAACTGATGGATTAAGATTAGTCTGAGTTGTGATCTTTTCCATTCTTCCATCATATAAAAAAGTGTTGATGATCCCACTGGGTCTGCCCTCCACGACTCTTACCTTTTTTGTACGGAGCAGATCATAGATATGCTCTGCCTGCTCATCCGTAAGAAGGAAGTCGCCTCGAAGCTTTTTTATACCTACCCATGCAGCCATTTCTTTATAAGTAGACGGATATATCATATTTTTTCCTCCAATGTCAAATAGCAAAACTCAATGTTCTGAAATGGCAGATCCGCTGCCTGTATGTGGTAAAACGCATTGTTTTTCTGTTTTGTGTAATGATAATCCCTGAGTGATGTCGTCGTAAAGAAAATATTATTCTCCTGTTCTTTCGAAAGATATTTTCCATATCGCCTTAAAAAATCTGAAATATCGATTTTTATATATCCCTCTCTGTCAGATTCTTCCTCTTCCGCGACCTGTTTATATATCATTTCATTTGCGATATGCCTCTGTTTTGTCCTGCCTTCATCTCCGTAAACTATAGTATCTCCGGTCAGCAGCTGTATATAAATGGCATTATTTTCGGGATAACTACATTCCTCATCAAAAATGCCTTTTTTAGCATAAAGCAGAACCTTACTCTCAGGCGTTATAAAAGTAAAAGAACGAACCTTTTTTATTATCTGTGACTCTAAATTAAAATCATTACCATCTATATTCAGGATAAATACCGAAGGATCATAAATATATTTAAGCTTCGGATCCTCACGTATAATAGTCCTCAGATCCGGTATCCCGTTCGGGATCCGCGCAAGTGCATAATCTTCTATTTTTTCCGGGTGCATTTCGCAGACATAGTCAAGTGCGTCCGGCCTCGGATAATCATGAGCCGGTATCTCCCAGAGCTCATATAATTCCTTCTGCAATAGACAGGTATAGCTCTTCGCTCTTTTCTGCTGCTTTTTCACAAAAGGGCAGCCCGTCCTGCAAAGATATAAATATCCGCAGTTCCCGCATTCCTCATCAAAGCCGCAGGATTCGTGGACTGCGCGTATCTTTTCAGCACCGCGCTCCATTATCCGGCTCATGCTCTCTTCGTAGATATTTCCATAATAAAAGTCAGGATTTTTCTGTCCTCGCACACAGGAATAAATATCTCCGTTTCTTTCGAGTAAATAAAATTTCCCTCCGCAATTTACGGAATTGGTGCAGTAATCCGGTCCAAATTCTCTAAACCAGGCTCCCTTTAATCCTTCCTCAAGTTCTGTTCCCATAAAGGCATCCCGGATGCGATGGAAAAATTCAAGCTGTTCTTCCTCTGTGAGCGCATGCAGGATCCCGGCACTGTTCTCAAAGCCTATCATGAAATTAAAATCTGTCATATCGAGACAGGTATTTTTATGCAGATACCATATGTCCTCTATGACCTCGTCAATGCATTCCAGATGTTCTCTGAAAATAGTTGCCGAAACTTTTTTGTGATTAGGCAGTTCTCTTAAAAGCTCCGCATTTGCAAGGATTTTATCAAGTGTATCCTTTCCGTCTTTTCCTACGCGGTATTTCCGGTGAAGTGAAAGCGGCAGATCAATGCTTCCGCTTACCGAAACTCCATATTCGCGGATTGCGTCCATGTGACGGTCTAAATCCAGCAGATTAGTCTTTATATGTGGCTGCCCCACGCGAAATCCGGCACCTGTCAAAAGTCCGCCGTTTTTGTCATAATATTCCGAAATATATCCAGTGATCTCCTTAAAATCCTTAGGATCTAAGCAGGTGACTTCGCCTCCGTGGAGTGAGATATTAAAGGGAATGATCTCCTCCTCGCGGCATTTTTCAACTGCATATTTAAGCGTTTCGATCGGACTATGCCCGGTCTTAAGATCTTTTGTCTCATCCTCTAAATAGCAGTATTTACAGGCCATATTGCAGGCCATTGTCGGGACATAGAGTAAATGTATATAACTCTTCATGATCTCACCCCGTCAATAATAATATATTTCGGTCGGGCTTTCCTTGAATGCCCTTTCACTTACCATGGCATCCTCCGGGATCTCCACATATTCAAGAGAATAACATCTTCTGAAAGCCGAGCTTCCGATCTCGGTGATCGTTGTAGGAATAGAAATTATCTGGAGCTTGCGGCAGTCGCAGAAAGCATGACCTCCGATCCTGGTAATCCCTTCCGGAAGATCAACTTCTTCAAGACTGCTGCAGTTCTCAAAAGTCGAACCACGTATCTCTGTGACATAGGTCGGGATGTAAACATATTTAATATCATCCATGTCAACAAAGGCACTTCCGCGTATTTCGGTAACGAGCTCCCCCTTGTAGCTGTCAGGGATTATTACATCCTCCTCAGGTATGATTGCCTTTGTATAATATCGAAGGGAATATCCGCCAGATGAATTTTTTTCAAAGATCATATGCGGATGCATAAAGATCACTATTGCCGCAACTAATGCGATAACAAGAGGAAGCGTTGAAAATACCCTGTTTACCAAGGCACTTTTAGCTCCGCTAACCTGGCTTATAAGGATGTTATCAAGATTGTCCTCCGGTCTCCTGATAACCTCACGGACCAGATAACGCTTCAGACTCTGACTCCTGAAAAATATAAAATAAAAAATAATTTCCAAAAAGATAAAAAAGAAAACTATTCCCTTGTGATAAAGGGCGTGATAGACTATCTCGAGAAAAACTGCGACAGCAAGGACTATAGAGGCGATCAGCTTTCTCTTGCTGATAGCTTCTGTCTCATAACCGCCAAGTTTATTTTTCTTTATAAAGAAATCTATATATTTTTTAAGCAGATCTTTCTCCAAATCTGTTTCAGCAATATTTTCAAAAATCTGCTGCTTTTCTGTCTGATCAAGCGGATTTGCAATAACCGGTTCTTTCATACTTCTTCTCCTATTTTTACATAATCTTAATCTCGTTTTGATATGTCTCACTTGCCCACATCAATGAGTTCACCTTTATAAATAAATTATAACATTAAAGAAAGGCGTTTTGCAGTAACTTCTGCAAAAACGCCTTTTATATTATGCTGATTCTGATTAATATGCTGCCTTATATATTTCGAGGATCTGCTCCTCTGTAAGAGGAATATAATTATTCTTCAAAAGTCTCTGCTGGGTTTTGGGGACTTCTCCGGCAAAGATTTCCAGGTCAGATTCTTTTACACCAAAGGTTCTGAGCTTTTCTTTTTTCAATACAGCATCGAGAAGTTCATATAAAGCATCCAATGCATTTTCCGGCTCTACTCTTAAAATGCCTGCAAGGATTTCTTCAAGCTCGTTGATCCTTCCCACCGGATGTATTTCCTTATATTTACGCATGACATCCGCAAACATCAGCTGATTGGACTGGCCATGAGGAATATGATATACAGACCCCAGCGGATAGCTCAGTGCATGCACTGCGGCGCAGCCTGCATAACCGAATGCAAGACCCGCCCAGTTAGAAGCTTTTAAGAAATCTGCTTTATACTCTTTCCAGGCTTCTCCGCCGCCGTTTGCCTCTGACTTGTCCCAGGATTCTACAATAGTTTCCAATGCTGCCTTTGAAAAAACTCTGGAAATACTGCATCCGTTCGGGCTTAAGAATGATTCTACCGCATGGATCATCGCATCAATTGACGAGGTCGCAAAAATCTTATATGGAAGTGAATCCAGCATATCTGTTATCATGATAGCCTTGTCAGGAAACATCGCCTCTGATGCAAGTCCCATTTTGACACCTTTGCTGACTCTATTTATCACTGAGATATTTGTGACTTCACTTCCCGTTCCGCAGGTTGTCGGAACTATGATCAATGGATGATATTTCTTTAAGTTCGAAATCTTGTCATAAAGATCATCAACCTCGTCTTCGGGACCTGCTACTGCAATAGCCTTTGCTATATCGATGATCGTTCCGCCGCCGATGGCGATTATCCTGCCGAATTTCTTTTTTCTTAATGCCTCTAAAATTCCATTGACCATGGAATCTGTCGGCTCACCCTTACCGTATTTTTCACGAAATAAAGTCTGAACATCTATTTTCAGCGGCTCTATAAATTCAAGGTAAGTATGCTCTCCTGTCAGGATCAGGTCATCCGGACCTAATTCTGCCTCCTTGGCAAATCCAGCAAAAGTATCAAATTCTTCTATTTCAGTTTTTATATTAAAACCTCTCATTATGTCCTCATGCCTCCCTGAGCTTTGGCGCTGTATCGCTTTCAAGTTTTTTATCAATAAGTCCGATCAGATACTCAGCGGTTCCTTCCCAGCCAAGAAGACTGCTGTTTATAAGGATATCGCGGCTATGTCTGTTGCCCCTGTCGGTTCCGGTAATGTAAAGATGTCTGGCATGCTGTGCCTTCTCATACTGCGCACGTTTTTCTGCCGCTTCTCTTTCACTAAGTCCTTCATTCTTCATTATAGAAGCGATCTCATCCTCTTCGGGAGCATATACAAAGACATTTAATACATCATCCCTGTTTTTAAGAATATAATCGCTGCTTCGTCCAATGATCACGCAGGAGGATTTCTCAGCAAAATCCATAATCGTCTTAAACTGGGCATCAATTACTTTATTTGAAAGGTTCGCATATCTTACTCCATAGGAGGTTTCGAAGCCATATCTGACATCTTTTTTCTTATCTGCTTCC
>JAIKZC010000095.1 GCA_024682575.1 Lachnospiraceae bacterium
GTTTTTCTGTACACATTTTTAATTTGTCTGAATAATAATCGGGGTGTACCGTAACCGTATAATCATAAAAATCATTGGGATTCTGAAAATATATCAGATCCGGATGCTCTTTCTCGAGATCATATTCTTTATAGTCAACAATATGAAGCTTTTCCGGCAGTTTTTCCACATCGTAATGAGCCTCATAATTTTTCCCAAATGCAAATCTATCAAACCATGGAACTGGCATGACAGACACTTCATTACTATTATCAGAATTTAGTTTTTCCCAGATATGATCCAGCTCATTCCAGCTCTCAGCATTGAAAGGTATAAAAAGAATCTTTTTCTTCCTGTCTGTAATATCTGTTTTCGCTTCAGGATTTATTTTTCTTTTTAATTCTGTTTTTTTATCATAATAAAATCTGTAAGGAATCCTTCCGCTGTCAATTAAGTTTTCCAACTGAGTTTCATATGCCGAATAAGCCGGATAATTGTGAGCTGCCTGCCCACGGACAATGCGCATATAATCGCCATATTCTATCTTTAGTACCTCATCATACCTTGCAGGTACAGGTATCTCCATATTTTCAAAAGGTATTCTGATAATGTTGTCAAAAAACCGGATATCATACTTATGGCTGTTATCCTTTGTCCAATAATACATTAAAGCAACTTCTTCTGCTCCGTCACGTCCATAGAGCGAGTATAACTGTTCTGCCAATTCATACATCTGCACTCTGATCGAGCGGTTCCGATCAATTTCTGCTCCTGTAAGTTCCTCTACTTCCCTGATGACCTCCTCCAGATCTTCTGCCGTGGTATTTTCATCTTTTTCTGCTGAACCACTGTCATAAACTGCCTTTGCAACAATCTTTCTTATATCCTCTTCCTCTTCATCAGGCGAAATATAATCAAGCGGAAAAATATCTATGCTAGCGGGATATGGAAAACCATGGTATTTTTGAAGCCACTCTTCTTCTGTATGTATAGCCTGACCGTTGGCTACCCATGTGATAAGCAGATCATTTTCCAGTTCATGATAGTCTGCCACAACAAATCCATCAGGAAGTTCTTCTTTTGCATATTCCCTGAATTTTATATAATCATCCCTTAGCATCGCAAAGTCAAGGTCATCATCCCACGGAATAAATCCCCCATGACGCACTGCTCCTAAAAGCGTTCCACAGTCAGCAAATATCTTCAATCCGTGCCGGCTGCAGACCCTTTCAACCTCCTTAAATACTTCCAGACCTGCGGCCCAGCAGCATTTCATGAGACCGTCAACATAAAAACCATCCCTTATCTCACTATGAAACCATTCAAGTGGAAATTGAAGTAAAGACCTCACCCTTATTATCCCCCCAAAAAAGATATTGCATTTACTATAAACTATTATAACATTCCTAAAAAGATTACATCGTATAAAATCAGGCACACAAAAAGGGGATGCTTTCGCATCCCCCTTTCTGGTAGCTGTAGTCTTCAAACAGATCTCTTTTAACTTTACGATGATTAGCCGAGAATTGAAAGAACACCCTGATTGAGCTGATTAGCCTGAGCCAGCATCGACTGACCAGCCTGTGCAAGAATGTTATTATTCGAATATCTAACCATCTCTGCTGCCATATCTGTATCGCGGATCGTGCTTTCAGCTGACTGAGTATTCTCAACTGTGTTGTCAACGCTCTTAATCGTGTACTCAAGTCTGTTCTGGATAGCACCGAGTGAAGCTCTCATCTTTGATACTGCAACAAGTGCGCTCTTAATATTCTGGATAGCAGATCTAGCGTTTACACCTGAATTACCGGTAACTTTAATTGTTCCAGTGTTAACACTAAGACTTGTTGCGGAAAGATTGCTTATGCTAACCTTGATCTGGTTATCAGAGGTACTCTCAGCACCAACCTGAAGGCTCTTTCCTGTAAATGTACCATTAAGGAGCTTCTGGTTATTGAACTCTGTTACAGATGCTGTACGTGTGATTTCAGACGAAAGTGCTGTCATCTCCATCTGGATATAGCTTCTGTCTGCACTTGTAAGTGTGTCTGTTGCTGCCTTAACAGAAAGCTCATTCATTCTCTGAAGCATGTTCTGGATTTCAGCTATAGCACCTTCAGCGGTCTGTACTGCTGAAATACCATCCTGAGCATTAGCGGAAGCCTGTGTAAGACCTCTGATCTGACGTCTCATCTTTTCGGAAATAGCCAATCCTGCTGCATCATCTGCTGCACGGTTGATCTTATAACCGGATGAAAGTTTCTCACTGGACTTTGTCTGATTGTTAACTGTGATGCCGAGATTTCTGTTTGCATTCATTGCTGCGATGTTGTGTTGTACTACCATATTTGTTTCCTCCTTGAATTTTCCGGTGGCATCCTTGCCACTCGTTTGCATTTTACCGGTTCGTAAATTTCCTTATGCTGGCGTTTTGTGAACCGGTTTTAATTTTTACAATTTATATATCGGACTCTTTTGAAAATACTTTAGCTTAAATGTATACTTTTTTTGTATTATTTTTCATACACCACTTCTACTGTCATAAAACATGGACTGGACGTTTTTTGATGCACTCATTGTCTGGTAATAATTTATAGCAGCTCCTGAATTTTTATGGGCAGCCTTGATTTTTTCCCTTTCAGCAGAAAAAAATCTTTCCATAAGATTCTTTATTTCCTTCTCATCATTCTCTGTCTCTTTTGTAAGAAAATTTAATTTTTCTATTTTCTCCCGAAGATTGGACATTCCCTTCTCTGACTGTATCATTCCTGTTTTCATTTCGCTTGAAAATGACTCATACAGTCTGTCAGCTTCTTCATTTAATGATGCTATCCTTTCGATCAGGTCAGATTTATCTGTCATGATCTCATCATATCTTTTCTCATCAAAAGCACCACTGTCAGAAAAGTTATCCCTTAGATTTTTGTTCAATTTCCTTACATTTTCCAAAGTCAGGATTTTATCCTCAAAATTTGCTATAGTCTTTTCCAGACATGAATCACTCATCCTATCCCCCTATCAAACACTTGAATAAGTTCCTCCAATAAGACTTGCAAAAGCAGATGAATTTGAATTTATCTTGCTTAGTGCTGTCTCCATTGCTGCAAACTTATTATAATAATAGTCCTGTTTTGCAGTCAGTTCGTCCTCAGCTTCTGATATTTTAGTATTATAGGAGCTGTAATTACTTGCCATCAGCTTGTCCTCATAAACAGTAAAGGCTGATTTATACTGTGTTCCCTTCATCTGATCATACATCTTTGTGGAAAGATTCCTTGTAAGTTGCATGAAGAAACTGGATACAGTATCAGGATCCGTCTGGATCATGGTCTTCAATACATCATCTTTAGAAGATGTATACTCGTCATCAGAGTCTCCTGCAATGTGATAAGCATATCTTTCATTTTCCTCTGCCTCAAAATATCCAAGAGTATCTATTCCAAAGTATGAAAGTGACAATTCCTTGCCATTGACTGTAAATGATGAAGCCATAGCCATCTTCATTGCCTGACTGGTATCGTAAAGGCTGGTATCTTTCCTTAGAAGAGCAGATTTAATCTTGTTCTCCCAATCCTCTATCTCAGAATCGCTCATAGCATCCTTCTGCTCATCGGTAAGCATCTTGTAGCTGTCAGCAGAATCTGCATTATAAAGGGCATCCATTTTGTTTATCAGGGTATTATACTCTTTAAGAAACTTCTTTATGTTATCATATATTCCACTTGTGTCAGTCGTTGTGGCAAGTGTGACCGTATCATATTCACCTGAGTCATTTAACGTTGTCTTATTAACAGTA
>JAIKZC010000041.1 GCA_024682575.1 Lachnospiraceae bacterium
TTATCTTAAAAATCATGAGTCGCCAAAAGAAGTAATAATTATATTTGCGCCGTATCATTTATGTGAAGCAGATAACTGGCAGCAGACATTATATTATAACTATTTAAGCTTGCCGGAACTTGCGGAAGTTGAAAGCACAGCGATCGAAAAACCTGACAGTTCAGTGCATTATTCCGGCTGGATAACAGATATTATCTCTTTCAAGCTTCGTTTACCGAATAAATACCTTGATGCGATCTATCAGGCTAAATTTATAGCTAATTATAGCCAGAACAGGGAAAAATATAATTCAGTAAGGGAAGATCGGGGATATACGGAATTTGGTACGGAGAATGGAAATGATGGCCTGAATTATGAGACTCATCATGAAAAATTTGATTATTCACCACTTGTCATTGATTATTACGACAGACTATTGAAACTATTGTCAGAAAATAAAATTAAAACAACGATCATTCAGTCTCCGATAAATAGTTCATCCGGTGAAAATATATCTGAGGACTTCTTAGATGGTTATGATGCTTATCTCGGCGCTATAGAAGAAAGTTATCCTGATTTTACAGTTGAACATGGCCTTCCGGTCTACGATAACATCTATTTTGGAGATAACAATCATCTTAATCGAAAAGGAGCCGAAAAATTTACTGCAGAAGTGCTTTCAAGGTATAGGTTTTGAATTGTAATGAAGTCACCAAAACATATATGTTTTTAGCTTCTCCTGTTACGTTGTGAGGCTTATATGTTTCCAACGAGGGACGCTCTCGCTGCAAGTGAAAAATCGCAGCGGTACTAGTTCCGCAAAATACGCGGAACAAGGACCGGCGTTTTTCATGCCCCATCTTTTGGAAACAGATAAGCCTCACAACTCACGTTTTCATGTCAGCCTAAGCTGCGAACCTCAAATGTTCCTAAAGAGGATTGTGCGAGACGCCAGCACTTATGCCGCGTATTTTGCGGCATTACGTACTGCTGCGTCGGAGCCCAAAGCGAGAGCGTTCCTCGTAGGAACTTTGAGGTGAACAGCGCAACAGGTCAGAAATAAACATTGAAACAGGCGAAGTCAGAAAACAAAAACATATATATTTTGGTCAGTTTATTGCAGGAATCCGCATTTACTGCGGATTTCGTGTGATTTGGATTTGATGGAGGATTTTAAAAATGAAAGTTGGAATATCTGCTTGTTCTAATGGGCATTTGCCGGAACGGGAGGAACAGATAAAATTACTTGAAAATGTTCTTGAATCAATGAATATTGAGGCAGTTCTTTCTCCGCATATTATTAAGACGGTGGATGAATATAGTGGTACTGACAAAGAAAGAGCCGAAGATCTCATGAAGTTTTATACCGATGATGAGATAGACGCTATTTATGATATTTCAGGTGGGGATTTGGCTAATGGTGTCTTAAAATATCTGGATTTCGATACTATTGCAAAGTCAGATAAGTCCTTTTGGGGATATAGCGATCTTACAACTATAATCAATGCAATATATAAAAAGACAGGGAAAATCGGCGTCTTATATCAAGTGAAAAACATGATTTGGCCATGCGCAGATATCCAAAGACAGAGATTTTTAGATTATATTTCCGGAAATAATAATGATTTATTTGACATAGAATATAGTTTTTTGCAGGGAAGGCAAATGAAGGGAATTGTTATAGGTGGAAATATACGATGCTTTACTAAACTTGCCGGTACAAAGTATTGGCCTGATATGAAGGGTAAGATTTTACTCTTGGAGTCTCTTGGTGGGGAATCCGGTCAGATAGCAACTCTTTTTAATCAGCTGGATGATATCGGAGTTTTTGATCAGGTATCAGGAGTATTGCTTGGAACGTTTACTAATTATGAAAAGGCAGAGCTCACCCTTTCAGTATATGATATCTTAAAAATGCATATTTCAGATAAACTTCCGGTTGCCTGTACAAGAGATATAGGTCATGGACACAATTCAAAAGCCATCATGATCGGAAAAGAATATATATTGAAAAGATAATCGGATTTAATGTCATTGAGAAATCCATCTTGCACATATGTCCAACGTAAAGTATAATTATGAGGTGTATTTAGAGGTGTTTCTTGAGCAAAACAGCTAGTGCACCGGCTGAATATCAGAAGACTAATAAAGTTACTATTTGAATGACAGAATGTAATTATTATATTGCAGATTGTAAGAAATTAGAACTTTTTGTTACAGGCTTAAACTACTGACTGTGACAAAAAGTTTTTTCATAGGTGAAAGATATGGCATTTGACGGAATAACAACTGCAGCAGTGACTGCAGAACTTAGAAAAAATCTGATTCAGGGAAGAGTTTATAAAATAGCACAGCCTGAAAATGATGAGATATTGTTGACAGTAAAAACTGCAGATGGGGGAACCAGAAGGGTTTTGATATCTGCCGGTGCTTCACTGCCATTTGTTTATTTTACGGAGACTAATAAACAGAGCCCGATGACAGCACCAAATTTCTGTATGCTTTTAAGAAAGCACCTGCAAAATGGCAGGATCACGGATATAAGCCAGCCGGGACTTGAAAGAATAATAAGAATATCGGTTGAGCATCTCAATGAGATGGGAGATATGTGCAGAAAAGTTCTCGTTATAGAATTGATGGGAAAATATTCAAATATAATTTTCTGCGATGAAGAGGATAATATAATTGACGCTATAAAGCACGTTCCGCTTACGGTGAGTTCAGTAAGAGAAGTACTTCCGGGAAGGAAATATTTTATTCCGGAAACCCAGGATAAGATCGATCCTACAAAAGAAATAAGCGCTGAGGATTTCAAAAAGGTTATAACTGAAAAAGCCCAGAACAATATAAAAGCTATTTATAATTCATTTACAGGATTTTCTCCTCTGATGGCATCTGAACTATGTTTTCGTGCAGGGATTGATGGCAATCTTGCGGTTGCAGCGGATACAGAGGAAGATATTGAAAGACTTTATAAAGAATTTCAGGATATGATGAAAACTGTTAAGTCCGAAGAGTTTATTCCTGAGATCATATATGAAGCCGGTGTTCCGAAGGATTTTGCAGCCTTAGACTTAAGCGAATATAAGGATCTTGATATTGAAAAATATGAGTCGATTTCAGAAGTGCTGGAGACATATTATGCTAAGAAAAATGATCTGACAAGGATACGTCAGAGATCGGCTGATTTAAGAAAGATAGTTTCCACAATACTTGAGAGAGATTATAAAAAACTTGATATCCAGTCGAAGCAGCTTAAGGATACCGAGAAAAAGGATAAATACAGAATATACGGTGAGATGCTGAATACCTATGGATACGGTGTTGAGGAAGGCGCTAAATCCCTTACCTGTGAAAATTATTACACCAATACGGAAATTACTATTCCGCTGGATCCGCTTTTATCAGCAAAGGATAATGCAAAAAAATATTTCGACCGTTACCAGAAGCTCAAAAGAACTGAGGAGGCTGTTACTGAGCAGTTAAAGGAAACAAGGGCTGATATTTCCCACCTTGAATCTGTTCAGAATTCTTTGGATATTGCTGTAGACGAAGCAGATTTAAAAGAGATCAGGCGAGAACTTGCGGACAGCGGATATATTAAAAAGCATTTTCAGAAGAAGGGTGAGAGAAGCACAAAGAGCCAGCCATTACATTACGTATCTTCAGATGGCTTTGATCTTTATGTGGGAAAGAATAATTATCAGAATGATGAGCTCACATTTAAGTTTGCAACAGGAAATGACTGGTGGTTTCATTCAAAGAAATTCCCCGGCTCTCACGTTATTATGAAATCAAACGGATTAAAAGCAGAGGAAATTCCGGATCGCGCATTTAATGAAGCCGGAGCTTTGGCGGCTTATTACTCGAAGGCGAGAGGACAGTCGAAGGTTGAAATTGACTATGTCCAGAAAAAAGAAGTAAAAAAGCCTGCAGGTGCCAAGCCCGGATTCGTTGTATACTACACTAATTATTCCATGGCGATAGATTCTGATATATCGGCATTAAAACAGTTATGATCGTGAACTTTATTTCCATTTACGGTCAGTTCTATATTTTTAACGGAAATAGTTATTGAGCGGGCAGCGAAGAAACCAATGTAGACATATTTGCTGTCAACGCCGGTAAGTGTATAATCATAACCGGAAATAACTTCATCATAGCCCTCTATCTGTGCGGAATATCCGTCACCGGTAGAGGCTATTTTCATATTCATGATATCTCCGGGCTTAGGTATTGATCTAAGGCTTCCGCCTTCAAAATCGCAAAGCCCGCTTTTTCTTGCAAAGGTATTTGAGCCGTTTTCAAAGCCTGGACGGAATGTAATTCCGGCAGCAACATAATCGCCTAAGATCAGTCCACTGTATTCGTCAATATAGATATCGTCCCTGACCATTAGGCCAAAGGCTGAGTAATCCGCTGCCGTACCGGAAAAATTATAGCTTTCGAGGCATATATCAGCTTTCAGTTCAAATGATGTATTAGCCGGTAAACGCATAAAATACATGGCAAGACCATCTGATTTAGACATGATCTTTCCGTTGATCTTTGTAAGGCCGCATTTAATCAGCATTTCATTATTATCGTTTTTACCAAGAAATACTTCATTTATGTCATGTATAGAACTCTCATTAACATCTCCGAAAACAGTGGCAAACCAGATGTTTCCGTTATTGTCTTTATATTCAGGCCAGAAACTGCTTCCACTCTCGGGTCTTGAATAAACCGGTTCAACATAATTTTTATTTATCGAGACTTCTTTCCAGTAGGAAGGTTTTTCCAGAGGATTTTCAAGAGCAGTTTTTAAATAATTCCTTAAATCCGAGTCAGAATTTCGTATATCCTTTGCAATAAGATATGCGTTTACCGCAGCGCCAAAAAGGCTGGTATGGGTGTCATCTACTGAAATGGGGCTGGAACCTGTTCTTGCATGCTGATAGAGACTGTCATTATCAGGGTCATCATCGCTGTCGACAGCAAGATAGATATCTTTTGTTTCACTGGTCAGGTCAGATATAGTAAGAGACATTTCCATTGCGAGTTTTTTTATGGCTCCTGCATAATCTCCGTATTTTGTAACGTGTATGGAATCACCGGTGTATTTACGTTCGGGATCCCTTCTTACTATGGGGGTTACCAGAATGACAGATGCTCCTGCTTTTTCGGCAGGATCGATATAGTATTTTTTTAGGCTTTCTGCGAAAGAGCCTTCTGTATACATATCTCCATCAGCTGAAGTAAAAGTCATTGAGCCGGTTTTTTCATCATTATGGCCAAATCCTATAAGCAGAAAATCACCGTCAGATATCCCGTTTATAAATTTGCTGTAATTTTCACGGCTTCTGAAGCTTTTTGAGCTTGTTCCGGAAATTGCAAGATTGATGAAATTAACATCATCGTTAAAATACAGCCCTAACTGTGTACCCCATCCGTAACGGGGCATATAATAATTGTCGTTAAAAGCACTTACCGTACTGTCACCAACTATCCATACATTTATTTTTCTGTTAATATCTTTTTTCATAATGCTCAGGAATCCTTTAACTATGTGTAATGAACGAAACTATTCAGCAGCGCAAAGCAATTGCTGCCGTTAATGAATTTTTTTGTTGATGAGTCCGCGCCGGGCGCATGCCGCTCTGCGGCTGACTTCTTCCTGCACCCGGATGCATCAATGTTACTCTGAAATTGCGGGATAGAACGAACACTTAGTGAGAGTGTATGCAGAGCAGCAGCAAAGCTGCGGAGCAATTCACTTTCAGACATGGTGGCGCATGGCGTAAGCCATGCATGAAAGTTTATACCATTAATGGAATTTAATTTCGCTAACGAGTATAACATTTTTATACATCATTTTTTATTGAAAAAATGTCTTATGTTTTATTCGGATACTGATTTTTTATAAAGAAGTTGTTGATTTCTATGGCGAAATCTATGGAAGAGCTTATAATTACAGGTTTTTCGGTTGAAAAGATGATAAAAACTCCGCTTAGAACATGATGTTAAGCGGAGTTTTTTAGTTTCATTATGATGATACAGAGTTGCAGCTGCGGAATTCCTGCTCTGCGAGTTTTTTCTGTTTTTCTTTTGAAACTCTCAGATACCTTTTTGCAAGCACGAGTAGTATTACGGCAATGACGGAAATAAGGTCTTCAAGAGGGGTTCTTTCATTTATGATCATATGTCTTGCAACAAGGAAAATGATAGTTTCAAGTACGTTTTCAGAGGTCGGGTGGCAGAGCATTTTGAAAAATTCAATGCCGACTACGATTATTGATGCCTTTTCTAAAAAATGGATAATGTCAGGTGCGACATGATTCGAACTCAGAATAGTCCTGACCTCGGGAAAAATAGAAGCAATACCGGCAATTATCGTGATAAGCACAAGTGCCGCAATTACAAGTTCAAGGACTTCCGCAATCTTCGACGTGACAACGGAAGCGATTTTTCCGTGTATGATTTTAGCCGCCTTTGAATCCTTGTCTTTCGCAATACTCCACACTGCATTTACAATTTCACTCATAAGACCCTCCCGTTGAGATTTGACCGCTGTACTGACAGGTAATTGTTCTGATTTATCAATGAGTCAATACACTAAATCTGATGATAAAGATTATAGATTAAAATTGTATTAAAAAATATTGATTTTATATACAAGTTTTGAATACCTAAATTGTAGGAAATCATGAAAATTCTCAAATCAGATTGTTTTTGATTTGAATCAAGGTTATAAGGATAAATAATTCCCGGAGATATATTTTATAAAAGCCTCCGTTCTGCTGTTGATATGCGAGTTCTTCTTCCATACCAAACCTATACGGTTGGTAATCACAGGGGAGACGGGCAGGGTTTTGATGAATTTGTCAGGCAGGGAGACAGAAGAGTATATAAAGGCTCCTATGTCTCCTTTTTTCAGGTAATTCTGTATGGTTAACAGCTGGCTTGTATGCATTACCACATTCGGGACAATATCACATGAGCGAAAAAGGGCATGGATAGTCTTGTTTTGTACAGAGTCTGAATGATAGAGGATAATTTTTTCATTATTAAGCATATCTATCGTGATTTCTTTCGCCCCTGCCAGTCTGTGCTTTTTCGACAATGCAAATACATAAGTTTCCTCTGTCATTACATGATAGTTGAACTTATCAAGCCCGAAGAAGTCAAGATTTGCGATTGCGATATCGAGAGAACCCTTGTCAACGAGCTCACATGCCTTTATAGAAGGGTGTTCGAACAAGACTATCGGAATATCGTGAAGCTTTTCGAAACCGTCTGTGATATCGGGGAAAAATACCGTGCTGAGGAGTGGGGGAATCCCAACCCTTAAGGGCTTGTTTGACCTCGAACGCCTTGAAAAATCACGATATAACCTTTCACTTTTATCCAGAAGTTCTTCTGCTTTTTTATAGAATGATTCACCTTCTTCAGTCAGTGAAATCCTGTTTTTTCCATGATTAAAAAACTGCAGACCGAATTCTTTTTCAAGATCCTTAATTGCGACAGAAATCGTGGGCTGTGAAATATGAAGCTCGTCAGCAGCCCTCGTTATGCTGTGATAGCGGCAAACTGTGCAAAAATAGTTAAGCTGGATAAGTGTCATGGTAGACTCCTTTAGAATTTTTCAGCATAGGAAATCCCTATAGTAGATTTATATTTATCGAATTTACTTTAGTCTAAATCAAAGTTAAAATAATATCAATAGAAAACTACCGGGGTATTCTATAGCAAACGTTATTGATGTTTGTATATATCATGGGTGAATGACTCTTTCAGTGGGTCCTGAGATTCACCCGACGCATAAAAAATTAAAAGGCAGGTGGGTACAAATGAGTCCGGCAATTATAACGTTGGTTTTTCTTGCGTTTGCCATAATAATGTTCGTTACGGAGAAGATACCTTTGGGATTGACTTCTATGATAGTCTGTGTGGGGCTGGTTGTGACAAAGGTACTTGATGTCAGCTCGGCATTTAAGGGATTTATAAATTCGAATGTGATTCTTTTCGTGGCAATGTTCATTGTTGGCGGCGCACTTTTTGAAACAGGCATGGCGAATGAAATCGGAGGCATAGTCACGAAGTTTGCAAAGACAGAGAGACAGCTGATCGTCTCGATAATGGTTATCGTTGGCCTTATGAGCGGTGTCCTTTCCAATACGGGTACTGCTGCAGTACTTATTCCCGTGGTTATCGGTATTTCGGCAAAGTCAGGATTTAAGCGCTCAAGGCTTCTGATGCCACTTGTTTTTGCAGCGGCAATGGGCGGCAACCTTTCGCTTATAGGTGCACCCGGAAACATGATAGCGCAGAGTACACTTGAACCGATAGGGCTGAAATTCGGATTCTTCGAATATGCAATAGTCGGTCTGCCGATACTTATCGCAGGAATAATCTTTTTTGCAACTGCTGGTTTTAAGCTGCTCCCAAATCATGACAGCGAGGACGATGGCTCGGTTTTCGACGAAGAACATGATTTCAGCCATGTACCGCAATGGAAGAAAATTCTTTCTTTGGTCATACTTGTGTTGACGCTTTTGGGAATGATTTTTGAGGATGCAATAGGGGTCAGCCTTGCCGTTACAGGAAGTATCGGTGCGATACTTCTTATCCTTACAGGCGTAATAGAGGAAAAAGAGGCACTTAAATCGATCGATCTGAGGACAATCTTCCTGTTTGGCGGAACCCTTTCCTTGGCAGAGGCACTTGATAAGACCGGCGCGGGAGAGATGATAGCAGATAAGGTTATTGGTACTCTGGGGGCAAATCCTTCACCGGTTCTTTTAACTTTTGTGGTATTCATTCTCTGCTGTATCATGACGAATTTCATGTCGAATACGGCTACAACAGCACTTATGGCTCCGATATGCCTTTCGATAGCACAGGGAATGGGTGCTGATCCGCGAGCCGTGTTGATGGCCTGCGTGATAGGTGGTTCGTGTGCCTACGCAACACCTATAGGAATGCCTGCAAATACTATGGTTGTGGGTGCAGGAGATTATAAATTTAATGATTATGTTAAAGCGGGACTTCCGTTAATAGTTATTGCAACGGTTGTAAGCATGATAATTCTGCCGATTGCATTTCCGTTCTACAAATAAGGAGTTTGGATAGGAGGACTTATATGGCTAATGAAGCACAGGTCAGGAAAATGACCGAAACTATTTCTAAATTTGTCGGTTATACGGCAAAGAAGCTTCCGGATGATGTAGTTAAAAAGCTTGAAGAACTCAGGTCGAAGGAAGACAGCCCTATGGCAAAGGTTATTTATGATACGATGTTTAGAAATCAGGAACTGGCGGTAGAACTTAACCGCCCGTCCTGTCAGGATACAGGTGTGCTGCAGTTCTGGGTGAAATGCGGAACGAAATTCCCTTTGATTGACGATCTCGAAGAACTCTTGAAAGAGGCTGTGGTCATGTCTACCAGGGAAACTCCGCTCAGGCATAATTCCGTCGAAACTTTTGATGAGTACAATACCGGCAAAAATGTCGGCAAGGGAACACCTACAGTATTCTGGGATATCGTTCCTCACTCCGATAAATGTGAGATTTATACTTATATGGCAGGTGGAGGCTGTACACTTCCGGGCAATGCAACCGTACTTATGCCGGGGGAAGGCTATGAGGGTGTTACGAAATTCGTCCTCGACAGGATGACGAGCTATGGACTTAACGCCTGCCCTCCGCTTCTTGTAGGTGTTGGAGTGGCAACTTCCGTCGAGACGGCAGCACTTTTATCGAAGAAAGCACTTATGCGTCCGATAGGTTCCAATAATGAAAATGAGCGTGCCGCAAAAATGGAAAAGCTTCTTGAGGATGGCATTAACGCAATAGGTCTGGGACCGCAGGGAATGGGCGGAAAATATTCCGTAATGGGAGTGAATATAGAAAATACGGCCCGTCATCCTTCTGCAATCGGAGTTGCGGTAAATGTTGGCTGCTGGAGTCACAGGCGCGGTCATATCATTTTTGATAAAGACTTGAACTATGAAATAACTACTCACAGTAATGTTGAACTTTGAGGAGGCACGATATGGTAGAAATAAGAGACGGAAAAAAGATACTTGTGACACCTGTGACGGAAGATGATTTAAAGGATATAAAAATCGGTGATATCGTCTATCTGTCAGGCAGCCTGACGACCTGCAGGGACGTGGCGCACAGACGTGTGGTTGAGGAAGGACGCGAGATTCCCGTAGATGTTCGTGACAATGCAATTCTGCATGCGGGACCGATTATCAGACCTTTGGATAATGATAAATTTGAAATGGTCTCCGTAGGTCCGACCACTTCGATGCGAATGGAGAAGTTCGAGTATGAATTTGTCAAAACCACAGGCGTGAGAGTGATTGTCGGCAAGGGCGGGATGAAGGAAAATACCGCGAGGGCATGTAGGGAATTTGGTGCGATCCATTGTGTATTTCCGGCAGGAAATGCGGTTGTTGCAGCCGTTGAAGTGGAAGAGATTGAACGGGCTGAATGGCGTGACCTGGGTATGCCGGAGACCTTATGGAATTGCAGGGTTAAGGAGTTCGGACCGCTTATCGTATCCATTGACAGCGAGGGAAGGAATTATTTTGAGGAAAAGAAGGTAGAGTATAACCGGCTTAAAGACGAACAGGTCGAAAAAATCAGCCGCGAGGTCGGTTTTATAAAGTAAACAGGAATTTGCCCCATTGCCTTTGACAATGGGGCAAATCCGGTAACTGCAAGAAACTGCAAGGCGTGGATGGTTACGGCCGAAAGCATTACAGCCACTTCTTCCTCTTGAAGAACCAAAGGCTTCCCAATACTATCAATGCGCTCAATACCGCAACGACAGGATAACTCCATCTGTATTCAAGTTCCGGCATATATTTGAAGTTCATGCCGTACCAGCCAACAATCAGTGTAAGTGGCATGAAAATCGTCGTAACGACCGTTAAGACCGTCATTATGCGGTTCTGCTTTATATCAAGATGTGACTTGTACAAATCCCTCAGCTGCATCGTGTAATCCTGCAGGGATATAGAGCGGTCACGAAGTCTCGCAATTCGGTTCAGGAAAAGTCTGAAATACCTCAAATTGTCATTTTTAAAGAAGTTGTTTTCATTTTCCTCAAGTTCCTGCCCTAAATCAGTAAGCTGTTCATAGTGAATGAGAAGATCCCTTATGTCACCCCGTATTTCGTTCACACGACCCGAGGCAAATTTCTTATCCTCATTCATTAACGCCATTTCCATTGAGTCAAGCTCCCGCTCGTATTTTTCCATAAGTCTCAGATCATCTTTGACAATCTGGTCCAGAAAATCATAGATAAACCTCTCCAGGCTCGGCAGCCGCCATTTCTTCGTATTCTGAATGTTTCGGATAAATTTCTCTGCAAGTCCGGTATCATCTATAAAGACAACGCCCTTTTCGTCAAGTGCGAAAGCGAATCTACTCTCCTTAGAAAGGTCATTTCTGTCAGGAATGAAAAAAGAACCCGTCAGTGAGTCGTAATTCACTTCTGCCTTGGTGGTAAAAATCTCCCTGACATCGCTTTCAAGATCAATTCCCATATCAAATGAGTCCTTATTTTGCGACCATTCATCAAGCGTAAGAATTGCAACGTACTGTTCCGAAGCCCCAACTATCCCTTCTTTCGTAACTTCCTTCAGCGTATCTCTTATTAGAAAAAACATGGCGTCCCTTTCTTATATATTTTCTTAATCCTGAATCCGTAAGACTTGATCAAAATTGTTCTTTAATGAACAGATACTAAGTCTGACAA
Source organism: Lachnospiraceae bacterium (assembly GCA_024682575.1). Lineage (GTDB taxonomy): Bacteria > Bacillota > Clostridia > Lachnospirales > Lachnospiraceae > NK4A144. The sequence continues at coordinate 11,731 of JAIKZC010000041.1, forward strand.
TGAACTATTTATGCAGCTGAAAAGTCCTTTTTACGAACAGCTTCTAATGTTAGTTTAGCACAGTAGACAGGATATTTGTAGTTAGAAGAGGAACTGTTACAAAATAAGGATGAGTTTATCAGGGAGATCAATCACCGTAGCCCGCTACGGCTCATTCCACTTCCTTGCATATAAAAATCATACTGCGCAATTTGTTTCAAAACGAATGTGTCAATGTACTGGAGTGGAAAATTTGTTTTGTGTAATGGAATCATATAATTGGAAAGAAAATTGTGCTATAATCCTGAGTTTGACAGTTCAAGAGCAAAGAAAGTCTCGGAATCCCATATTTTACAAGGGGTTTCGAGACTTTTATCTCTTTATAGGAAATTCCGATTTTTTTTGCAATCAATCCTAACATATGTTCGGACGAATGCAAAGGGAAGAACAAAGGAAGGGGATGATAAAAAGACGATAGGGCAATTAGAAGATATAGAAACCATCTTCTCCAAAATCGTCATCAAGTTCGTCATCATTTAGAAAATAATCCATGTCCAAAAGTTCATCCTCGCTCAACTGTTAAACTTCCGTTCATTTTTTTAGTCCTTTTTTATTTGATCAACGCTTATGATATCATTTTTATTTAATTAATTTCATTGAAAAAATGTCATATAATTTGCAAAGCTGCTGATTTTTTATATAATCCAATCTTTGACAGTTAAAATGCGAGGATATTCGGAATCTCCATAACTATGGATTGAAAAAAAAACATATATCTACTATTTTATAA
>JAIKZC010000144.1 GCA_024682575.1 Lachnospiraceae bacterium
CAGATAATATTTCTTTGTATAATGATTTGCCGCACAAAGTACGACAAGTTCTTTTCCGTTATTTGTTTCAAGTGTATCCATAAATTCCTCTTACCGAAACTTCTCCGGCATAAACTGTTTCTTCGCTTCCGTCGTCTCTTTCGACTAAAAGCTCACCTTCATCGTTGATCCCTTTTGCCAAAGCCTCATATTCACCCTTTGGGTCAAGGACTCTGACGCGTCTGCCGACATTCACGCAGATCGAATTATATTCATCTTTGAAATCCGACAGATCCTTATTTTTTAAGAAGCCTTCATAATATTCCTCAAAGGCCTCTGCGATCCGCGCTGTTATCTCTGATCTTGAAAACTTCTTTCCGGATTCGAGATATAGGGAAGTCGCTGTTTCTTTTATTTCCGAAGGAAAATCCGTAACAGAGACGTTAATTCCCGTTCCAATGATGCAGTAGCGGATCTCATTTTTTTCAGCAGAAAGCTCCGTAAGTATTCCGGAGATCTTCTTTCCATTTATCACTATATCATTCGGCCATTTGATCTTTGTCTCGAGGCCGCAGGCTTTCTTTATTCCCTTTGCAGCAGCAAGCGCCATGACTAAGGTCAGCATTGATGCCCTGTCTGCAGAGAACTCGGGTGTTAGAAGATAGCTCATCGCTATAGTCGTGGAAAGCGGTGACTGCCATACGCGTCCCCGCCTTCCTTTACCTGCACTCTGAGAATCCGCGGCGAAAAGAATCCCGCCTCTTCCCTCTTTTTCAAAGAGCCTTTTGGCTTCTTCATTAGTTGAATCTATTATCTTATAGAACTTAAGTCTGTCTCCCTGCCCCAGCCATTTTGTCCGGAGCTCATTCCTTAAGCCTGCTTCTGTAAAATCTTCCATAAACCAAACCAGAATTTCTTATTATATTATTATAATAAAACGCTCAAAGCCGCCATCAATGATGCAAGCATGAGACATAGTACCGATACCTTCGGCTTATCCCGATAAAAACGTATCATGCTTAAAAGGCATATTACAGCAAAAATAATGCATATTATCCTGTAGAATATCGTTGCACTATCCTGAAATATCAATAATAAAATAGATATTGCTATACTGATGAGCGAGAGAATGAAATTTACTACATCGAGCGTTATATAGAGGCGCCGGTTTTTGTCAGCGCCCAATATTTCATTTTTATTATTTATCTTCATATCCAAGTGTTGCAGCCATAACTGCCTTTATGGTATGCATACGGTTCTCAGCTTCCTCAAATACTGAATCACTGTAATGATTGAATACTTCGTCGGTAACTTCCATCTCTGTAATCTTGAATCTCTTGCCCATTTCAGCACCGATCTCAGTCTTAAGGTCATGGAAAGCAGGAAGGCAGTGCATAAAGATTGCATCTTCGCCGGCTTTTCTCATGAGATCCATCGTTACCTTGTAAGGTGTGAGATCCTTTATACGCTCTTCCCAAACGGCATCGCTCTCACCCATTGAAACCCATACATCAGTATAGATAACGTCGGCACCCTTTACTGCTTCAGCAGGGTCTGTTGAAAGTGTAATGGTTGATCCGGAAGATGCTGCCCACTCTCTGCACTCCTCTACAAGTGAAGGATTAGGGAAGTATTTCTCAGGAGCACAGGCTACAAAATCAAGTCCGAGCTTTGCGCAGCCTATCATGAGGGAATTTCCCATGTTGTATCTGGCATCTCCCATATATACGAATTTAAGACCCTTTAATTTTCCAAAGGTCTCCCTTATTGTAAGCATATCTGCAAGGATCTGTGTCGGATGATACTCATTTGTAAGGCCGTTCCATACGGGAACTCCGGCATACTGTGCCAGCTCTTCAACTATTTCCTGACCAAAACCTCTGTATTCGATTCCATCAAACATACGTCCAAGAACCTGGGCAGTATCGGCTATAGACTCTTTCTTTCCAATCTGTGAACCCTTAGGATCAAGGTAAGTTGAACCCATTCCGAGATCGTGAGCTGCAACTTCAAATGCACAGCGTGTACGTGTTGAAGTCTTCTCAAAGATAAGGGCAATATTTTTTGTCTTAAACACATCATGTGCGATGCCCTCTTTTTTCATCTCCTTGAATTTTGCAGCCAGATCAATAAGATATGTGATCTCTTCTGTTGTGTAGTCCCTAAGTGAAAGTAAGTGTCTGCCTTTTAATGATTTCATCTGTTTTCCCCTTCCAAATGATTATATATTCTGGTCACTTCATTGCAGGAACACGCATTTACTGCGGGTTCCGTATGATTTAGTAAAAACCGCTTCAGCCGTAATTTTTCTCTGCATATTTATACATGAGTATTGATGCTGATACCGATGCATTGAGTGACTCCACCTTTCCCTTCATGGGAATGAGTAACCTCTCATCCGCCATCGCAGTCAGTTCATCGGAAAGTCCATTTCCTTCGTTTCCGATCATGAATGCCGTTTTGGGCGCATATTCGATATCGCAGTAGTTTTTACTTCCCTTCAGATGTGCCGCATAAAAACGCACACCTGCCTTTTTCATTTCTTCCACAGTTGATCTGAGATCATCAGTATATATAAACGGTACCCTGAAGATCGTTCCCATTGTTGAGCGAACGACCTTAGGCGAATAAATATCAGCCGTTTTTCTGTCCATTATCAACGCCGTAACTCCGGCGCCCTCTCCGCTTCTGAGCATGGTTCCGAGATTTCCCGGATCCTGAATTCCTTCCAAAACTAAAAAAAGGCCGTTCTCAGCTTTTATGAGGTCAGCAAGTTTGTAATGCTTCTGACGCACGACAGCGAGCACGCCTTGTGGGCTGGTTGTATCACTGAGCTTCTTAAAAACTTCTTCCTTTACGATCTCTCCCTTTATCGAAGGATATCTTTTATGAAAACTCTCTGATACGTATGTCTCCAGAAGATCTTCTTCCGGTATTTCTTTATAGGCGCGAATTCCCTCCACTACGAAGGCATCCTTCTCACGTCTTGCCTTGGATCTGTCTCGAAGAGAGCGCACGCCGTTAAGGCGTGCGTTCGTGTATGAGCTTATCATCTTGACATAGACCTTGCAACTTCCTCAAGGTAAGGCGGAATGGTCTTCTTCATAGCCAGTGCCTCATCGATATCAAAGTCGCAGAATTCACCGTTTCTGTGGCATACAACTCTGTTGAACTTACCATCACGAAGAAGGTCAGCTGCGTATGCACCCATGATAGTAGCATAGAAACGATCCTTACATGTAGGTGAACCGCCTCGCTGCATGTATCCGAGAATAGTAGCTCTTGTCTCCATACCTGTTGCTGCTTCGATACGTCTTGCAAGAGATGTTGAATGACCGATACCCTCAGCATTTACGATAAGGAAATGAGTCTTTCCGATCTTCTTTGCTTCGATAATATGATTTATAATATGCTGCTCATCGTAGTCATAGCTTTCAGGAAGAAGGATCTCCTCAGCACCGCTGGCAACACCGCACCAGAGAGCGATATATCCTGCATGTCTTCCCATAACTTCTACTATGGAACATCTCTCATGTGATGAAGATGTATCACGAACCTTATCGATGGCATCCATAGCTGTGTTGATAGCAGTATCAAAACCGATAGTGTAATCAGTACAAGCAATATCAAGATCGATAGTTCCCGGAAGTCCGACAACTGCGATTCCGTGATGTGAAAGTCCGAGAGCACCCTTGTAGGAACCGTCTCCGCCGATTACAACAACAGCGTCGATACCCTTTTCCTTAAGGATCTCAGCACCCTTGATCTTTCCTTCCTCTGTACCGAATTCTTCACTTCTTGCAGTTCTTAAGATGGTACCGCCCTTCTGGATGGAATCAGAAACGTCTTTTGAAGTCATCTCGTGAATTTCACCATTGAGCAGGCCCTGATAGCCTTTTTCAATACCCATAACCTTCATGCCGTTAGTCAGAGCTTTTCTTACAACACCTCTGATAGCTGCGTTCATTCCGGGGGCATCGCCGCCACTTGTAAGTACCGCAATAGTTTTAATTTTTTTGTCTGCCATAGCACAACCTCTCTTCTATCTTTTAAATAATTCCTTTATTCCTCATAAACCGTCATATTATTATATAAAATATATAGCAACTTTTCAATTATAAATTCGTTAAATTTCTATCAGATTTATATATACTGACGCTTTGAGTACAATTTCAATGATCCATAAACTTATGAAAGCTTTACATTTTCTTCGCCGAAGATTTCCTCGAGCCTTGTTATAAGTTCCTTATCAGCCTTTACGTTCTGGCTTCTCGGAAGTACCTTCTGTTTTTTCTCATCTCTTATGTAAACCACTATGCTGTCTCTGCCGCCGTGGTCTTTTATTGCAGCCATAAGCTTCTCATTTCCGCTCTTGTATTCATCCATTGTATGGAACTGGATAAAAAGCTTCCTCGGGATATCCTCAAATGGTGTGATCGTATCTGCTACCAGCTGCGCATCACGCTCGTCATCGCACTTTGCCCTGCCGCTGATAAAGACTTTTTTGTCAGCTACGAGACACGGCGCATAGGCAAGGTATTTATTAGGCCAGACGATGACCTCTATGGTGCCTAAAAGATCCTCAAGCTTTAAGATTGCCATCGTATCTCCCTTTTTTGTATGACGTATGACCACATCACTGATTATTCCGCCCACAGTCTGTTTACTGCCCTCCGGCACTGTTGGAACGCCCTTTTCCTCATCGAGTTCGAAATCCACGCTGCTTGCGCTGCTGTTCTTTTTTATCAGCTTTTCATACTCTAATAGCGGATGTGAGCTTACATAAACTCCGAGGACTTCCTTTTCATAGGAAAGTCTCTCATCCTCTGGATATTCTCCGACATTCGGAAGCGAAAAACGTTTGCTCTTTTCATTTCCGTTTCCGAGCATATCAAATATCGACATCTGCCCTGCAATATTGTTCTTACGCTCGTCTGCCACATCATCCATGATCACGTTATAAACGGTCATATACTGCTTTCTCGTGCCGCCGAGCGAGTCAAAGGCTCCGGACTTGATAAAGGCTTCTACTGCACGCCTGTTTACCTCCGTGCCGCTGACCCTCTCTATAAAATCATCGATATTTTTATATTTTCCGTTGAGCTCTCTCTCTTTTACGATAGTATCGATTACCGGTCTTCCGACTGATTTTATCGCATTCAGGCCATATCTGATAGCCTTATCTCCCGAGGGTGTAAATCCAGCCTCTCCCTCGTTTATATCCGGAGGAAGTATTGAAATTCCCATATCGCGGCAGACCATTATATAGCCTGCGACCTTACCCGGATTATCTATGAAACTCGTCATGATCGATGCCATGAATTCCACCGGATAATAGTATTTCATAAATGCCGTCTGCATCGTAACATAGGCGTAGCAGGCTGCATGGGATTTATTGAAGGCATATTTTGCGAAGTCCATCATCTCGTCATAGATTTTGGAAGCCACCTGCTCCGGAATCCCCTTGGATACACAGCCCGGAACGTTCTGTGCTTCATTTCCGTGTACGAAATTAGCCCTTTCCTCCTCCATGACATGCTGCTTTTTCTTACTCATGGCACGGCGGACGAGGTCGGCTCTTCCCAAGGTATATCCTCCGAGCTGCTGCACTATCTGCATTACCTGCTCCTGATATACGATACAGCCGTGAGTCGGCTTAAGTATCGGCTCCAGCTCCGGACAGTCATATTTTACATTTCCGCCGTTCTTTTTACCCTCGATATATTTAGGGATAAAGTCCATCGGACCCGGTCTGTAAAGCGCGATCCCGGCTATGATATCCTCTAAGGATTCCGGGCTGAGCTCCTTCATAAAGCGCTGCATTCCGCCGGACTCTAGCTGGAATATTCCGGCCGTATCTCCGGTTGAAATGTATTTTAAAACCTTCGGGTCATCGTAATCTATTTTATTGATGTCAAGGTTCAATCCCGGATGCCTTTCATTCGCGAAATCTACAGCATCCTGGATTACCGTCAGGGTTCTTAAACCTAAGAAATCCATCTTCAGAAGTCCCAGCTCCTCTAAAGTCGTCATGGTAAACTGGGTCGTTACTTCGCCTGCAGATCCTCTTGAAAGCGGTACATAGCTGTCTGCAGATTCAGGCGTGATAAGGATTCCGGCTGCGTGCATGGAGGTATGTCTCGGAAGTCCCTCGAGTCTTCTGCACATATCTATCACCGTGTGAACGGTGTCATCGTTTTCATATAATTTCCTTAAATCATTATTTTCCTTCAGAGCCTTATCCAGTGTGATATTTAACTCATTCGGGATCATTTTCGCAAGGTTATCGCCGAAGGAATAGGGCAGATCCATGACTCTAGCCACGTCTCTTATAACACCCTTTGCCGCCAGGGTACCGAAGGTAACGATCTGTACGCATTTATCCCTGCCGTATTTCTGCACTACGTAATCAATTACCTGCTGGCGTCCTTCGTAGGCGAAATCCACGTCTATATCAGGCATGGATACTCGCTCAGGGTTTAAGAATCGCTCAAAAAGAAGGTCATATTTAACAGGATCGATGTCCGTTATCTTTAAGGCATAGGAAACTATCGCTCCCGCTGCCGAGCCTCGCCCCGGACCAACCGGGATCCCATGCTCTTTCGCATAATTTATATAATCCCAGACTATCAGGAAATAGTCGACGTAGCCCATTTTTTTTATGACTGAAAGCTCATAGACCATCTGCTCATGCAGTTTTCCGTCGTCATCAGGATAGCGCTCCTTAAAGCCCTCTTCGCATAAATGATTTAAATACGACCAGGAATCATATCCCTCCGGCACATCGAAATGCGGAAGCTTTGTCTCATGAAATACGATCTCAACATGACATCTGTCCGCTATTTTCTGCGTATTCTCAAGCGCCTCTGCCGCATAGGGGAAAAGGGCTTTCATCTCATCCTCTGATTTTACATAATACTGACCGCCCTCATAGCGCATCCTGTCTTCATCGGCAAGCTTTTTACCGGTCTGCAGACATAAAAGAATGTCATGCGGCTTTTCATCCTCGCGGTAGGTATAATGAATATCATTTGTTGCAACCAGCGGTATATCAAGCTTCGCAGACATTGCCACAAGTTCCTGATCCACAAGCCTCTGCGCACTGATGCCATGATCCTGAAGCTCCAGGAAAAAATTTCCCTTTCCAAAGATTTCTTCATATTCGCGGGCAAGCTTTTCCGCTTCTTCTCTCTGACCCCGGACCAGCGCCCTTGGTATCTCACCTGCAAGGCAGGCAGAGAGTGCGATTATCCCACTGTGATACTGCCTCAGCACTTCCTTGTCCACTCGCGGCTTATAGTAATATCCTTCTGTAAAGCCGATCGAGACTATCTTCATAAGGTTCTGATAGCCTTCGTTATTTTCTGCCAGAAGCACAAGGTGATAATATCTGTCATCATCCGCCCTTCCGCTTTTATCGTGTCTCGATCCCGGTGCCACATAGACTTCGCAGCCCAGCACCGGATTGATATCCGCTGCCTTGCAGGCCTTATAGAAATCAATGACTCCGTACATGACTCCGTGATCTGTTATCGCCGCCGCAGTCATTCCGAGTTCTTTGACTCTCGAGACATACTCACTTATTTTATTTGATCCATCCAGAAGTGAATATTCCGTATGGGTATGCAAATGCACAAATGACATTAAATCAATCTCCTAAAATCTTGCTGTGGGGCACTCTGATATATCTGCCCTCTGTAAAATCTATTTCCGAAAGGTCACCCGTGACCTTCTCAGCGTAGACCAGATCTGCCATGGCTCTGGCCTGCCCTTCATTATCATTGTAGACCGTTCCGAACATATCTCCCTTGTCTATCGCCATCAGCCCGGACTTTGTTCCATCAATTCCGACTATAACAGGACGAGCATCCTTTAAGAATCCGGCTGATTCATAGGCATCCACTGCTCCCAGAGCCATATCGTCATTATTTGCCATGATGAGCTCTATCTCATCTCCGAATTCTTCGATTATCGGCTCCATTTTTGTAAATGCCTGAGCCCTGTCCCAGTTGGCTATCGCAGATTTAAGCTTCTTGACCTTAAATCCCTGCTCTAAAACTGTAGCTATGGATACTTCTGTTCTTACTATCGCATCCTGATGGCCGCTTTCTCCCTCCAGCATTACATACTGGATCTCGCCATCTCCGTTTTTATCGTATTCCGGATGCTCTCGAAATGCTTCTGCAGCTATCTCTCCCTGCAGTTTTCCCGCCTGTTCCGCGTCGGTTCCTACGTAATAAAGATGTTCCCATCTGTCGAGATCACCCTCCACGGGCTCCCTGTTAAAAAATATGACCGGAACGTTTTTCTGACGTGCCAGATCTATTATAGCCGCAGGTGCTGTTCTGTCCACAAGGTTTACACAGATTATATCACATCCGTTCTCCAGCATATCCTCGACATTGCTGTTCTGCGTAGACTGGTTCCACGCTGCATCCCTTATGTCCACGCTCATTGCTATCCCGCTGTCATCTGCCTTTTCAGCCATAATTTCGTTAAAATCCGACATAAGCTCTGAAATAAAAGTATCATGACTGTCATAAACAGAAACTCCGACCTTTATCGAAGTTTTTTCTTCGCTTTTTCTGGCGCAGGCAGTTGAGAAAAGCGTGATGCCTGCCAGGAAAAAAATAAAAGAATTTTTTATAATTTTTTGAAGCATTTCATTTTCCCCTGTATCCCTGTCCGGATCGGATATTTATGGCTTCTCCGGAAATATTAACATCTCATTTTCAGGACTGTATAGACTTTCCGCATCTATAACTTTATAAACGGTCTCGATATGCTTTTCTGCCTCGGTGATATATGAGACTCTCTTTGCTATGGAAAGCGCGCTCTGATAGCCCATATCAAATTCATCCGGTACGATAAGCTTTTTTATAAGTCCGTTATCCAGATAATAAGCCGCCTCCTCCGAACAGCCTACTCCATAAATAACACCTTCAAAATTTCCGTTAAAAACGTTGTAATAATCAATTGCCTTTTCTGTTTCAGAATTTCCGAGTCCCACGCAGAAATCCGCATGATTTTCCTTCTGATATTCTGACATCTCTGCCACTACTCCGGCATCATTATATCCCGAGATCTGCCAGACTACACTGACGCCGCTGCCCTTCAGCCCGTCACGAAAACCGCTCAGCCGCTGAAACATCGAAAGCTGCTCCTGATTCCCGGCTATTATACCGACTTTTGCGCTTCTCCCGTCCAGATCCTTTATGAGTTCTTTTGCCAGTGTCTGTCCAAGGTTATAATTATCGGCCGTTACCGAATAAAATACATCCTCAGGTGAAGTATCTGTTCCAACGAGCACCAGCGGTATTTCTGCACTCAGTTCCTCTAAATATGCAGCCTGGTTATAGCTGTTGTAAAGCTCTACTATAAGGGCTCCGGCTCCATTGGAGATCTCTTTTTCTATGATCTCTTTTTCTGCAGACATAGAAGATATTTCAGAAGTAGACACGATATTTATCCTGATCCCGAAATCCACTCCGCCCTGTTCGAGACCTTCCTTAAAATTTGTCCAGCGGTCAAGGCTCGAATTATTTACTATGACCGAAACCTTTACGGGCTCTTCCTGTCTGCCCATATTCAATATCTGCCATCCGACAAATCCTGTAACTGAAAGAAGGATTGTGATAGCAGCGATAAGCAGTATTTTGTCGCTTTTCATCTGCGTCCCTCCTTAGTTTTATCCTTGTCGTCCGTGCTGTAAAGTGCATAGGGCAGATGGATCCTCATGGTTGTACCTTCATCCGGCTCACTCTCTATTTCAAGACCATATTCCTCGCCAAATCTTATCTGTATCCGGCGATGCACGTTTATAACTCCTACTCCGGAGCCGTGCGCATACTGTCTGCCCTCTTCGCTAAGGAGCGAATCCCTGACATTTTCCGGCATTCCCATGCCATTATCGGTAACTTCCAGATAGACATCATAGTCTTTTCTGTATCCCCTGACCTCTATCTCTCCGTCGCCATCCATTCCTTCTACGCCGTAATAGATCGCATTTTCAAGGAGTGGCTGCAATACGAGCTTTACCGTACAGCACTCTAAAATATCCTCTGCTATATCAAAATTTATGCTAAAAGAATTTTTATAGCGGATCTTCTGGATATTCATATAATTTGTTGCATGTTTTACCTCATCCGCGATCCTTATTATGGTTTTTCCTTTGGAAAGACTTATTCTGAAAAGGCTTGAAAGCTCCGTTACCATGTAGACCGCTTCTTTATAGCGCTCTCCCTCTATCATCCAGACGATCGACTCGAGAGTATTATAGAGGAAATGCGGGTTGATCTGGCTTTGAAGCGCATCCAGCTCGCTTTTTCGCTTCTGCTCCTGCTCTATGACTATATCAGTCATAAGTTTTCTCAATTGGGCGAGCGTCGTCGCCATTGTCCGTCCCAGATGGACAACTTCGGAGTTTCCTCCGATATAGATCTTGGTCTTTAAATCTCCGGCTTCCCATTTTCTGACTGATCTGTCCAGTTTCCTTAAAGGAAGGGCGATTCTGTAGGATACGAGCTGATTTATGATTATTATTGCAAGAAGTCCTAGCGAAACCATCAAAACCGCATAGAGCTGAATTCCTCTGAATCCAAGCTTAAAGGTACTCATCGGCACGACCGCTATGAGTTTCCATCCTGTATAGCTTACGGATTTGCTGATAACAATCCTTTCCTCTCCGTTAAAGACCTCGTTGGTCACACCCTCAATATAATTTACTGCCTGCAGGTTATTCTCTTTATAAATTCCGGATGCAATGAGCCTGTTCTTAGGATGATATATGATCCTGCCTTCTCCATCCATCAGATAGATATATTCTCCGCTGGCCGGATTATTCACATTGGATAAAAGTTCATTTATCCTCGAGTAATTCATGTCAACCAAAAGCATTCCCTGCTCAGGTCTGCCGTTCCGGGTAAGCTCTATCGCCCTTGAAAGCGAAACTACCCAGTAATAGCGATAGGAGGGATCATCATAGAGATTTTCAACATGAGGGGTGGAAAAATGAAGGTTCTCAACCTCATCCATTGCCTTTTTGAACCAATCCTGCTCTTCGGGGGCTGCGTTTCCCTTAAGTTTATTATTCGGGATCGCCGTCATAAGTTCCCCATCCGAATTAAAACAGGCTATGCTGATGATACTGTCCTTATTTGCCTCATAAAGAAGACCCATATCTGAGTCTATGCTGGTCTCGGACAGTTCTTTATCCTTTATTACACTATAATAGACCGTATCCGATATCCGTCTCATGCTCCTTAAGTAATCCTCGAGATTTAATAAGCTCTGATTGAGCACGCGGTTAGTAGACTCTATCTGCATCGTCCCGCTTTTATAGGCAAACTGTTTATAGAGGATCATCGCGATAATAAAGACCATTGTTACTGCTACAGCCGTAAAATAAAGAGCTGTCGTCACCTGTATGGTCCTCATTTCAGGACGCAGTATCCTTCTGTTAAAAAAGACAACTGCTTTTTTTCCCAATCCCCTTAGTCTTTTCATTGCTCTGCTTTTACCCCTGCCTTATATTTAGACGGACTCATGCCGAACTGCTTTTTGAAAACATAACTGAAATAATTCGGGTCCGAATAACCTGTCTTTTCGGCTATCACATAGGTTTTCTCATTATCATTTACAAGCATGTCAACAGCTTTTCTCATCCTGACTTCGGTCAGATAATTGCCGAAAGTCTTTCCGGTTTCTTTCTTAAATACCGTTGAAAAATATGCGGAACTTACCGCAAGATAGCTGCAGACCATTTCTATTGTCAGATCCTTATTGGAATAATTTTCCTTAACATATTCCTTTGCCCTGTCTACAAAAGATTTTGTGGAGCTCACACGCTCGCTCGATATTTTCTCCTGCATCTTCAGGGAGATCGTGTAAAGCCAGTCTACAAGCTGCTCCGGCGTTCCTATCGAAAGTGCCTCCGAGTAAATATCCGTATCTTTGCCGAAAATATCCTCGATGTTTAAGCTGTTGCTGTTTCCAAATCTGTATATCTCGGCGATCATACCCATAACAAAAACCTTATACTGCTGGATACTTGTCCTGGCGCCGATGATCTCATCCACGAGCTTTTTTACCGATTCTTTAAGCTCATCTTCTCCGGAGACCTTGATCCTGTGAAAGACATCTCTCATCCCATCCTCAACGGATGGCATCGAAACATTTTCTCCGGGATCTATCTCGGCAATATTTATTGCTTTTCCGGCTCCGTACATGAGCCTGTAGCTGACGGCACTCTCAGCTCCGCTGAAGGAATCTGCAAGTCCCTCGGGATTCTCCGTAAGATTGCCGATACCCACGGTAACCACTGCTCCCGTGACCTTCTTCACCAGTCTGCAGAAACGGTCACAGTCATCCGTAAAGCCCATTACATCCTTTGTGTCCTCAAGTTCTGCGATCATAACGATGTCACCGAACCAGTTGACGAATTTCCCCTTCCATTTAGGCGCAAGCTCATCCTCTGCCAGTCTCCTGACCGAGATCATTAAAAGAGAAGGCTCTATCCCTTCCGGTCTTTCCTTTGTCGATAAATGTATAAGTGCTGCAATATAATAATCTGCATTGAATTCTATCTGATAATTCTCAAAGAGTTCTTCTTTCTTTCTGTCCTTAAGCTGTCCCTGCAAAAGTGCGGTATATATACTCTCCTGCATTATCGGAAGGCTCTGCATATAATAATTTTTAAGCTTGTCGACATTTCTCTCTTCATCAAGTTCTCTGTCGAGTCCTGTCTTTATACGTCTGAAGACTTTCTCGAGCTCTTCAGAATTGACCGGCTTTAAAAGGTATTCCTCCGCCTCGAGCTTGATGGCCTCTTTTGCATATTCAAAATCATCAAATCCCGAAAATATTATTATCTTAGTTTTCGGATTTATGTCTTTTACACGGTGTGCGAGTGTAAGCCCGTCCATATAGGGCATTTTTATATCCGTCATGACCACATCCGGCTGCAGCTCCTCCGCCAGCTCCAGTGCCTCTACTCCGTTCTTCGCACTTCCCGCGATCTTAAAGCCAAGTTCTTCCCAGTTTAGCTTTCGCAATATTATTTCAAGGATTTCTTCCTCATCATCTACCATTAAAACTGAATACTGATCCATTAAATAATTCTCCGGCATTAATAAGGCGGACCTCTAAGTCCGCCCTCATTTTATCTTTCATCCATAGGTTTATATATCTGAGGTGCAGCCACAGTCCTGAATGCAGGACGTATGATCTTTCCTCTGTTTGAAAGCTCCTCTATCCTGTGAGCGCTCCAGCCCGATATTCTTGCACAGGCGAATAAAGGCGTGAAGAGTTCTACCGGAAGTCCGAGCATTTTATAAACGAAACCGGAATAAAAGTCGACATTACAGCAGACACCCTTGTAGATCGGACGTTCTTTTGAAATGATCTTAGGTCCGAGTTTTTCAACTGTCGCATAAAGATCGAATATCTCCGACATCCCCTTGGCGCGTGCCAGCTTTTCAACGTATGACTTAAATATAACTTCTCTCGGATCCGACAGCGAATATACCGCATGTCCCATACCGTATATGAGTCCGGCCTTATCAAAAGCCTCTTTATGCAGAAGCTTTTTTAGATAATCCGAAATTTCATCCTCATCCTTGAAATCGTGTACATTTTCCATGAGGTCATCAAACATCTGCACAACCTTGACGTTTGCTCCGCCGTGTCTGGGTCCTTTAAGCGAACCGAGTGCAGCCGCTATTACCGAATATGTATCTGTACCTGTTGAGGAGACTACGTGTGTTGAAAAAGTAGAATTGTTTCCTCCGCCGTGATCCATATGCAGCACAAGTGACAGATCAAGTATTTTCGCCTCGAGATCAGTGAAATTACTGTCTGCACGCAGCACATGCAGAATATTCTGAGCTGCAGAATACTCTTTTACCGGAGGGTGAATGAAAAGGCTTTCCCCTTCATGATAATGTCTGTACGCCTGATATCCGTAAACAGAAAGGAGCGGAAAGATCGCAATAAGCTCCAGACACTGTCTTAAAACATTTGGAATTGAAATATCATCTGCATTTTCATCATATGCATAGAGCGTCAGAACGCTTCTCGAAAGAACATTCATCATATCCCTGCTCGGGGCTTTCATTATGCTGTCACGCACAAATCCCGTAGGCAGACTTCTGTAATGGCCAAGAAGATTCGAAAATTCCTCTAATTCTTTTTTGCTCGGAAGCTTGTCGAAAAGAAGCAGATATGTGATCTCTTCAAATCCGAAATGATTTTCATGTACAAAACCGTTTACCAGATCTTTTACATTATATCCGCGATAAAAAAGATTTCCCTCTGCAGGAACCTCTTCTCCGTTAACGATTTTTTTTGCTTTGACATCCGAAATATGGGTCAGTCCTGCAAGAACGCCCTTACCATTAAGGTCGCGGAGACCTCTCTTTACATCATATTTTGCATAAAGCGACGAATCAATTATAGTTGACTCCTCAGCCTGTTTTGCAAGTTCCCTTATCTGGGGAGTAACTTCTGCATAGTCTTTAGAATTAAGCTCCATATACCCTCCTGCCTGTTCTCATCCAATATTTTCCCACATTCCATTTTAACACAAAGCCGACTTCATTTAAATTAATCAATGTTAACGTTATGTTAATAATCAGAGGATTGTTGAAGGGTAAAAAAGATCAATTCAATTCTTAATCTTATTCATGATCCCTTCAAAAACAGGACAGAGGAGTGACGCAATGATTATACCGGAAACTGCCTGTATGATATTAAAAGGCACCTCTGCGACCGAAACCGTGACTGCATTTGAAAAGGCAGTCTCACTGATCTCACCGCCGCTGAAGATAACGATCAATATATTAAAAATGAAATAACCTATGACCATTACGATCTCACCTGAAACCGATGCCAATATCATTCTCGACGGATGATACTTTTCTTTTGAATAAAATCGGTCAATTCCGTGATAGATGTGCGCAGCCGTAAATGCCGTAAGAAATTTGATGACCAGAGTTCCCGGACACCATACCGCATATCCTCCGAGAAGATCCGCAAGCGCTGAGCCGAGTCCCGCTGCCGCGCCGCCGCTTAAAGGTCCTAAGATAACCGCAGATAATAAAACAAATGCGTCTCCCAGATGTATATAACCCAAAACCGGCGTCTGTATCTTAAATACCATCGTTGCCAGTAATACCAGTGCCGTAAACATTGCTGTCTGAACTAATTTTTTCGTATCCATTCTTTCTCTCCTTAATAAACGTAAGTTTATATGTTGACATAGCCTGTCGGTTGCCGCATCTGTATGTCACATGCTGACGCATGTTCCGACAGCTGCTGGCTCCCTAAATTGATTTTCACCATTATATTACTGAATACCGTTAAGGACAATAAAGTATCCTGCTCCGCAGGATTCTCCGCGCAAGCGCGGGAGCCGCAGGTTCTTCCTTTCCGCGCGCGTCGCATCTTATGCACGTAGTGCATTTTTAACTTATAGGAATTCCAACGGAATTTCCTATAAGTTAAAAACTTTTACACAAAAAGAGCGCCCCGCCAAAACGCGAGACGCTTTTTTTTAATAACCCGTTTACAATTATCTTAATGTTTAAACTACGATATATCCCATCAGGACTTACATATCGAAGCTTGCGGTATCCTTATCATTTACGACAAAATATACCTTTTTTTCTTCCGGCTTGATATAAAGCTGAAGTTCTTTGATATCCTCAAGCTTTTTACCAAGATCATAAACCCATACATTCTTAGCGTTCTGGTAAAGAGTATCCAGTTCATAATCCTTACCTGCAAACTGAAGAACGTATCCGTGCTTCGGCTCTGCTTCCTTCTTTGCTGCCGGAACCTTAGCTGCAGTTTCCTTCTTTGCAGCCGTAGCCTTCTTAGCTGCCGGAGCCTTAACCTCAGCTTCAACCTTCTTCTCAGCTTCTTTCTCCGGTGCAGCCTTTACAACTTTTTCTGCTGTTGCAGCTGTCTTTTTTACCTCAGTTGTATTTACAGCTGCAGACTTTTTTACAGCCTTCTTTTTCATACTTCCTCCTCCATATCACATATTTAACACCCACGGGTTACTTTTAGAATAAAACTCAAATCTCTTTGCGTCAATCCACTAAAAAGCTAAAGTGTAAAAAAAAACAAAGGCAGGATCAAAAATATAACGATCCTGCCCAATTTGCTCATGAAACTGCTTTCCCTGTAAGAAAGCTTTCGATTCCTGCGATAGCAATTTCTTCATCTGCACCATCAGCGATGACAGTAAGTTCCTGTCCCTCACTGAAATTAAGAGCCATCATCCCCATGATGCTCTTTGCATTAGCATTACTTGTACCTGACTGGATGTGAATGCCACTGTCATAGCGACATGCAACCTGTACGAGCTCTGCAATAGGTGTTGCAGATATTTTCTTAACTGCCTCTACAATGATCTTTCTGCTTTTCAACTTATCCCTCTTCTTTCTGCAAAACAACATACGATCACCGATATACTATCATAGAAATCTTATTGCTAGAATAAAAAATGTTAAAGACGCGCAAATTTCGCCACTTTGCTCACATTTAACAACAAGTTCGTTTTGTTTTTAACTATTTTTAACAATCTATTATCCTGATTAATAACCCCCACACTACCAGTCGATATAAACTCTATAAACGTTACTGTTCTGAATAAACGCCTATAAACTGAACAGAATTGAGAGGTAGATAAAATGAAGGATAAAAACCCAGGTTTCTTAAAAACAAACGATCTCGCAATCCTGCTTTTATTCTCAATTTTTATGAACGGATTTGAATCCGGAGGATATCAGGCTGCTCTGATATATATTGGTCAGGCATATTCTCTTGATACACGAGCCCAGGGAATAATGGCTTCCGTCGAACTTTTTGCTACCATGATCGCTCCACTGTTCCTGGGAACGCTTGCAGACAAAATAGGCAAAAAAATAGTACTGGTATTCTTTACCGTACTACGGGCTGCTGCATGCATGATAATCCTTATTGCTACGGGCTCCATTCTTTTTGCGATAGGAATCTTTGCTCTCGGATTTGCTACCAGTATCATCCAGTATGTAGCTATCGCCCAAATGATCGACGGTTACCCGCAGAGCAATCATAAACGTATGGGCCTGATCGCAGCAATGTATGCTCTCGGAGCCGTTATCGCACCTCTTATAGTTGGTAATGCCGTAAAGACAGAGGCGGGGTGGAAAGCATTCTTTGCTGTTGACGTTGCTTTTTCCCTGGCACTGGCTGTTCTCCTCTTAATTACATCATTTAAGCCCCGTGAAACAGTATCTGTAAACGCAGATCTGTCCGCAGACGAAACATTTATTCCCGTACAGCCCAAAGAAGGCATATACGTATATGGTGTAATACTACTCAGCCTGATCATGTTCATTTATGTCGGGGTTGAAAACGGTGTAGGATTTTTCATCACCGGATTTATGAAAGATACAATGAATTCCATGAACGGATATCTGGCACTTTCATTATTCTGGATGGCAATGATCCCCTCCAGAGTGCTTTGCGGTATCTTTTCAAAATATAGACGAGCCCTTCTGGTAGCGGCTCCAACAGGTGCGACCATAAGCCTTGCGATCTTTGCTGTTCTCCGGTCAGAAAACCTGGCTCTTGTTATAGTATCGATCCTCGGTTTCTTCTGTGGTGCAGTATATCCTAATGTCCTGACATACGCCGCAGACTTTTCCGGACGAAAAACTGCCACCGTGACTGCAATGATCACAGTGGCAACAGGTATCGGTGCAACAGTTGTATCAGCATCAGTTGGCTTCCTTCAGGCAGCTTTCAGCTTTACAGGCGCCTTCCTGATACTGGCAGCCATGCTGGCGCTAGATATTGTATTTGCTTTGTTGGTTATCAAGCACGCGGAACAGAAGTATCAAAAAAGTAACAGTTCACACGTAAACGGAGCACTACGCTGCGGAGTTTACGACCAAGAAAGATGAAAAGCCATTGGATTTTGCCCATCGCCGGAGGCGATTTAATTGGCAAAATCCGTTACGTGAGCGAGCTGGAAGTGAGTGAACAGTAACTCAAAAAAACTTGTCTAATTCGATCATGTAACCCTTTTTATCTTTAGCAACGA
>JAIKZC010000145.1 GCA_024682575.1 Lachnospiraceae bacterium
GCTGATGTACAGGTTAAGGCGTTCCTTGAAAATGTTATAAATCCTATTTTGGAAGAATATAAAGAGCTTCTGGGACTTAAAGCAGAGATAAATGTCTGATACCCGGAATTTAAGGAGGATTTTGAGCTATGGTAAAAGCAGTTGTTGGTGCAAACTGGGGCGATGAAGGAAAAGGAAAAATCGTTGATACCCTTTCAGACGGAGCTGATGTAGTAATCCGTTTTCAGGGCGGTTCCAATGCAGGACATACTATCGTAAATAATTACGGAAAGTTTGCGCTTCATACACTTCCGTCAGGTGTTTTTCACAGCAATATAATGAACATATGCGGAAATGGTATGGCTTTCGATATTGATAAATTTCTTGCGGAAGTTAAGTCAATAACAGATCAGGGTGTTCCGGCACCTCAGATCATGATTTCCGACAGAGTTCAGGTACTTATGCCTTATCATAAACTTTTTGACGGACTTGAAGAGTCAAGACTTGCAGGCAAGGCTTTTGGTTCTACAAAGTCTGGTATTGCGCCTTTTTATTCTGATAAATATGCAAAAATTGGCTGGCAGATCAATGAGTTTTATCAGTCTGATGAGGTTATTAAGGAGAAGATCGCAAGGGTAGCTGAAATTAAAAACTGCCTTCTTGTTAATCTTTATCATACAGATAAGATCGATGAAGAGGCACTCTTCAATGATATAATCAGATGGAGAGAAGAGATCAAGCCTTATCTTGGAAATGTTGCACTTTATCTTAAAAATGCAATTGCTGAGAATAAAACAGTTCTTCTTGAGGGTCAGCTCGGAACTATGAAGGATCCTGATTTTGGTATTTATCCAATGGTTACATCCTCATCACCGCTTGCTGCATATGGAGCGATCGGCGCCGGAATAGCACCTTATGAGATCAAGCAGATCATTGCGGTAAGCAAGGCTTATTCATCAGCTGTAGGCGGTGGAGATTTTGTATCAGAAGTATTTGGAGAAACCGCTGACACACTTAGAAATCATGGCGGTGACGGCGGTGAATACGGTGCAACGACCGGAAGACCCAGAAGAGTAGGCTGGTACGACTGTGTAGCTTCAAAATACGGTATCAGACTTCAAGGTGCGACAGATGTTGCATTTACTGTAGTTGATGATCTTGGATACCTTGATGAGATTCCTGTTTGTGTAGCTTATGAAAAAAATGGCGAGCAGACAAAGGAATTCCCTGTATATCATGAACTTGCTGACTGCAAGCCTGTATATGTCAATATGCCGGGTTGGAAATGTGATATCAGAGGCATTAGAAATTATGAAGATCTTCCTGAAAAATGCAGGAATTATATTGAATTTATTGAAAAAGAGCTCGATTATCCGATCACTATGATATCAAACGGCCCTGCAAGAGAAGATATCATATATAGAAAAAGCCCTTTGAAAAAATAAGCAGGAAAGAGTAAAATAAAGTCTGATTTTGCTTAAATGCAGATGCTTATTTTTATTATTAAATTTATGAAAGGAATATAAATAGGGTAAGTTATGAAGAGATTAAGTGTTATTTTATTACTCGCTATGACAGGAGCTTTTATGCTCACATCATGCGGAAAGAAGGAGAGTAAGGCAACTGAAGAAGCATCTACAAGTGCAATTGTAGTTGGTGAAGAGGAAGAAGTTGCTACAGAAGGAGCAAGCACAGAGGAAACTGTTGAAGAAGAGGAAGTTGCTCCTGAAGGAATGTATGCCAGTGAGACAACCGGTGAATGGATCAGTGAGGATCTTAAGGATCAGAGACCTGTAGCTGTAATGATCGATGATGAGAAGACAGCGCTTCCTCATTTTGGTATCACAGGTGTTGACGTTATGTATGAGATGGTCAACAGTACAGCAAACGAAGGTGTAACACGTTTCATGGGTATTGTTAAAGACTGGGAGAGCATTAAACAGCTTGGTTCCATCAGAAGTACAAGACCTACAAACCTTCAGATCTTCCCTGAGTGGAATGCGGTTCTTTGCCATGATGGAGGTCCTTTCTGGAATGATAACTTCTACAAGAACGTATTCGTAGAGCGTTTCAGCGGTACATTCTCACGTGTAGATAACGGTAAGGCAAGAGAGTTCACAGAGTATGTATGCACAGGTGATCTTGAGAAGAACTTCAAAAATACAGGATATTCAAAGACATATAATGAATATTGGGAGGGAACACCTCATTATCAGTTTGCTTCACATACACAGGATAATGATCTTACACAGTATTCAAGTGCTGTAGACTGCAGCAAGCTTGTACTTCCTTTCCATCATAACAATCCTTATCTTGAGTACGATGCTGATGAGAAGGTTTATAAGTATTATCAGTATAACCAGGCAGAGGTTGATGCAGGTAACGGAAACAAGCAGATGACATACAAGAATATCCTTCTTCAGAATGCCAGAATGGAGCAGCTCGATGATCATGGATATATGATGTATTATCCTACAGAGTCAGGCAGAGATGGCTATTTCATTACAGATGGTAAGGCTATAAAGGTTACATGGTCAAAGCTCAGCGATATAACTGCTACACGTTACTATGATGAAAACGGAGAAGAAATAAAGATCAACGTAGGTAAGACCTATGTCGCTCTTATTCCTTCAGACGAGTGGGATAATATCGAGATTCAGTAATAATGTCAGGATTATTTGAAAAAATATTTAAGAGAAAATATAAAGCTCTTCCGGGTATGGACGCAGTATTCTTTGCAACCGTCGATTGCGACGGCTGCGGAGAATGTGCTGACAGATGTCCTACCGGTCACATAAAAATGGTAGATGGCCGCCCGGTCTGGCCTAAACCTTGCTTTTTATGTGCGGCATGCGGAGATGTGTGCCCGAACAATGCAATAAGCTACGGAACACCGGAGTTTATTGAGAAGTATTGGGAACTTGTGGAAAAGCAGAAAGAAGACGGGGAAACAAAGAAATGAATTCATACAGAACTGTTCAGACAGGGAAAATCTTTTCCGGTGAAATTACAGAGAAGAAATCACGGTTTATAGCAGCTCTGAAAAAAGCGGAGTCCGTGGAAGAGGCCTCCGCTTTTCTTTTATCGGAAAAAAAGAAATATTATGATGCAAAACATCATTGCAGTGCATATATAATCGCAGGAGAAGACGGAGCTCAGGATATAATGCATTCATCAGATGACGGAGAACCTTCAGG
>JAIKZC010000148.1 GCA_024682575.1 Lachnospiraceae bacterium
CTGTGTTCCTCTTGCATCGAGGAGTGCTCTAAGAGAACCTTTATCATTTCCTGCTTCAGCTGATACATCCTTATCAAGATTAAATACAGGCTCATTAGCCATAGTTGCCCATACAACAGTATAAAAACCTGTAGTCTCGTCACCTTCTGCAATCTTTGCTGCCATTTTATTTGTGTAGTTTTCCTTTACAAGCTCTACACCTTCAAATTTGACATTAAGATATCCAAAATTGTCCTCTGAATATTCAATCCTTCCCAATGCGGAAAGCTCATCTAAAAGAAGATTTCTGGCATCACGCATATCATTTGCATTTTCTATGCCGCCTGCCTCAACTTTAACTATCTGTTCATTGAGAGTAGCAATTTTCGATGCATAATCATTTATCTGATCAACCTGGTCTTTGATCTGTTCATTAAGATTATCCTGATAATTTGAAAGTCCATTATAAATAGCCTGTGCCCTTTTTAAAAACTGGCTTGCGGTCGTTATCACCTGACTCTGCAGTGTTGAGTCAGCAGGACTTATGGCAAGCGATGTAAAAGCATTCTTAAAATTCTGAAGTGATTCCTGAAATGCTGTTCCGTTAAGCTCACCAAAAAGTGTGTTGATCTCTTCTATTGCCTCATATGAAGTGGAATAATATGACGATCTGCCTGATTCACTTCGATATGCCTTATCGAGAAAATAATCGCGAACGTATCGGACTTCATCTATATTAACGCCAAGACCCACCTGGCTGCTGTTATTATAGGATTGTCCGATCGTAAGATATATTTTATTGCCCTGATAAACCTGCTGTCTTGTAAAACCATCGGTATCAATGTTTGAAATATTATGTGCTGTGGCGTTTAAAGCGTTCTGACTGGCATTTATGCCTGATACGCCTGTGTAAAATGCGCCCATTAGTGACATTGATATCACCCCTCATTCTGTCTGACATTTATTGTCTGGCGTCAAATCCTCCCTGCTCGGAAACCAGCATACTTCCTGCATTTTCCGCTGCACGATTATAGTTTCCCGTCTCCGGTCCGGTTCTTATCGAACGTTCCAAAGCCAGATTGAAATCTATCATATCGAGAGATTGTTTTATAAGTACCGCGTTCTGAGAGTTTATGAGTTTTAACTCGTTTACTGCTTTATCGAGCCTGTCCCTAACGTCCACAAGAGCATCATGCTCCTTTGGACGTTTTTCCATCATAACTATCAGATTTTTAAGCTTTAACTCCCCAACGTCCTTGTTGGTAACATTCGCGATATCTTCCATAATCGTACTACGCTCTTTGTCCAGAGCAGAGAGCACTTCGACCGCAACCTGTTCTTCATCCGTGATTTTCTGAAGTTCAGCTATGTCTCCCCTGACAATGATCGGGGTCTTTTTTTTCGAAAGTCTTAATAGTTCAGTGTACTTATCTGCCTCTTTATTAAGTGTAGATATTAAGTTTTCCATTAAACTTGCCACTGCAACCTACCTCCGATTTCTTTTTTCAAGCCAATGCTTCCATTTTTTCCAGTAATTTCTCCGCGAAGCTTTCACCCGATACATCATAGGTGCCGGCCTGAATCTTTTCCTTCAACGGAGCCGTCAGCTCTTTTCTGACATCTTCTGTTTCAGCAACTGCAGCTCTTGCAGTCTGCAGATCCTTACCGGTTCCCGAGAGTTCAAGCGCATCCCTCGCACTCGATACAGATGAATAATTTGCTGTCTTTTTTATCTTCTGTTTCCCGTATACCTGCATAACCTGATTATAGGCTTCAATCCGCATAACAGACTCCTCCTTTCCTGAATAACATAAGTGATCATTTATAAATCAAAAAGCATAAGACATATATTCTTTCCTTATAAGCGGCCCACAAGCTACCAAAAACGCCGTTCTGAAAGCAGTTGTCTAAACTTTTCAATTATCTTATCGGTTAATTATCAGATTTCTTTATAGTAACTTATCAAAAAAAATCTGAAACTTGTGTGAACTTTTCTAAACTAATAATTTTTTATCCTGTAAACTGGCTTACTTACAGCCTTTCTAACTTATTATCAAAAACCCGGCGCATCTCCTCTTGATATCATAACTCTGTATCCAACGGATTCGATCCTTCTCTTCATGCATTCCGAGCATTCGGCAGCTTCCTCTCCCGTACAGATTTTTCCATCATATAAAAGATATTTTCCCCTGACATTCAATGGTGAAAGATTCGGCATTATTACATTAGCTCCTGCCCTTAGTCCTTTTTCTCTGCCCTGCGGATCAATTGTTCCCAGTGCCGTAGTTGCGGGCAGAAGCACCTTTGGGAGCATAAGCCTTATTATCGCAAGAAAATGAAGCGTATCTTCAAGCTTTCCCGCCTTTTCATCCTTAAAAGGAGTATCTTTATGTGGAATGAACGGGCCTATGCCAACCATTTGTGGTTCAAGTTCCTTAAGATAAAAAAGATCCTCTATCAGATTATCCAATGTCTGAAAAGGCGCCCCTATCATCATTCCTGCGCCTGTCTGAAAACCAATTTCCTTAAGATCCCTAAGACATCTCTTTCTGTTTTCAAGCGATAATTCTGCCGGATGAAGTTTGGCATAATGAGCATCATTTGCAGTTTCATGTCTTAAAAGATATCTGTCTGCTCCTGCCTCAAAATATTTTTCATATGTCTTTCTTTCTTTTTCACCTATGGAAAGAGTTACTGCACAATCCGGATAAAGCTCTTTTATAGATCTCACAATATCACATATATCATCATCACTATAGCTTAAATCCTCTCCACCCTGCAGTACAAAGGTTCTAAAGCTTAATTCATATCCTTTTTTTACAGCCGATAATATTTCTTCCTTACTGAGCCTGTATCTCTCTGCATGACTGTTGCTTCGTCTTATTCCGCAATAATAACAGTCATTTTTGCAAAAATTACTGAATTCTATAAGGCCTCTTAAAAAAACATCTTTGCCATAATATTTCTCTTTTACTTCTCTGGCAGCTGCATAAAGATACTCCTCGTCGTCTTTATTCATGCTGCCTGTCAGCTGCCTAAACTCATCCTTACTGAGAATAGATGTCTCTTTAAGCTTATCTGTCAATTCTTTATTTGTCATAAATCCACCACACTGAAACTTTCACTGAAAAAATCCGGAATACCTTTTAGATATAAACGCCCAGAAAATGCAAGATGCGGAATATCGATAAATTTTGCTGTTGAAGGTGCTATCCTTCTATATAAAGGATCAGCAATTATCATTTGATAATTCTTAAATTCTTCCATTAACTCTTTTTCAACCCTGATCGCCTTATCTGTGTCTCTTAAATATTCATTCCCAAGCTCAGTGGTTGATATTACATCTGCCTTTTTTCCGGTCTCCAGCTCATATTCAGCCGCAAGACTTAAGGATAATACGCTTTCACCTACGACAAGCGTTTCAGCTCTGTATTTATTATCGGACAAAAATAGTTTTTCTGAAGAGCAAAATTCAAAATTATCTAATTTTTCAAAAATTTTTTTTGCAAAAAGTCCTGTCGGTACACCTGTCAGATATGGTATGCCATATTTTTCCCTTAAAAATTCTCCAACTCTTATTCCGGAGGAAGATATGACAAGGCTTATATCAGCCTCTGAAGCTGCAAGAATTTCTTCTCTGCTGCTTCCTTCTGCCCAAATGGAAATTATCTTAAAACCCTCTTTTTCCATTTTATTCTTAAGAGTTAAATACGTATTTTTTGAACTATAATCAAGCGGGGTCATTCCGATAATATTAACTTTTTTCTTTTGATCTTTATCCCCGGACACTTTATCTCTTTTTTCATCCGGAAGAAATTTGCGTGCATATTCATAAAAAGCGTTTGAAATACCTACACTATAATCATGCATTGCATTAGTCTCTATATGAAAACATGGTATCCCGCTTTTATTTTCTATTATCTTTGCTATTCCCTTAAAATCTGTCCCGTTTATATAAGGTATCGGAGAATTAAAAAGCGCAATAAATGCCGGCTTAAGCTTCTCCGCTGCATTAAGCACATCTTTGATGAACTTATTGTCATTACCGGTTATTGCATCAACCTCGGAAAGCCCTGAGATAAAAATAAGACTTTCTTTAGAATACCAGCGGATTTCGTCATGGGTATTGTATGTTGAATTGCAGCCGGAGGGATCGTGGATCACGCTCATTCCTCCAAGCTCATATAATGCCGATGCCGCTCCGGAAACATCACCTGTATAAACCGGCAGTTTTATAAAAACATTTTTCAATTGGTCATCCTCTTTCCATTTATTTATATATATTTAAAAAGGCACCGGAAAATTCCGATGCCTTTCATTATATCATTTATATATTTTTTCGCCACTGGTTTAAGAAATAAAGAACCCGCATTTTACTGCGGGCTCTCTGGATTATTCTGCTGTTTCCTCTGTTGTGCTCTCTTCTGTTGAGCTTTCCTCAGTTGAACTCTCTTCTGTTGAGCTTTCTTCTGTTGACTCCTCAGCTGCAGGTTCAGCCGGGGCATCTTTTCCATCTGCAAGTGATATTGAAACTACTTCATTATTTTCATTATAGCTTACAACAACAAGAGTGTCTGCTTCAAGATCATCAACTGTACAATCTTTATATTCTGTAGCATCTGTAAGTGTAAGGGTAAGTGTCTCGCCTGTTCCCTCTGCCTCAGCTGCCTCCTCTGTGGAACCTTCAGG
>JAIKZC010000260.1 GCA_024682575.1 Lachnospiraceae bacterium
TAATCCATAGCTGCCATTTCCGCCTGCAGATGATATCTACTCCTTAATATATCATAAAGTTCTCTTCCGGTCATTTTATCAGAAGCTATACAGAGCTTAGTTCCGTCAAAAGCCGATATATTTTCCCTGCCTTTAACTTCATCACCGATTATCTTTATATGCTCATATTTTTCTTTTCTGATATCGCTAAGATTTTTTATAAGCTTTGAAAATCTATCTTTACCCTCATCTTCAAGCAGTTTTATACAGTTATCTATCCCCGCCATAAAAAGATAAGAAGGTGATGATGTCTGATAAATAGAATAAAACTCTCTTAAGAGATCTCTGTCAATTATATTTCCTGAATAAAGCAGCGCTGCTGTCTGTGTAAATGCTGGCAATGTTTTATGTAAACTTATTATGGTAACATCCGCATATTCCGCTGCCGTCCTGATGCCATAGATACCGTCAAATTCTTCATTTATTCCAAAGTGTGCTCCGTGCGCAGCATCTACGATCAAAGGAATATTATTCTCATGACATATATCCGCTATTGATTTTATATCCGAAAGCATTCCCTCGTATGTAGGCGAAGTTATAAATACAGCTTCCGCGTCAGGATTATTTTCTATTGCATCATTTATATCTCTAGGATCTATGCCTCCGTTCATGGCATATTCATTTATATATCCCGGGTATACATAGACAGTCTCTAAATTTCTTAAAAAAGCTGCATTATAGGCACTTTTATGAGAATTTCTTGCCATTATTATCTTTCCGTTACGTTTTACCGCCGCAGATATCGCAGTCAAAATTCCCGATGAAGAACCATTTATTAAAATGTCGGCCTTTTCCGTATGAAAAAAAGCAGCCATTTTTTCCTGAAGATTTTTTATGATCCCGTCAGGATGATGCATATTGTCAAAATCATCTATTTCCGTGATATCAAAAGAAAAGGCAGCGTCGAAGATAGACTTCGACGGCTGCCTTTTATGTCCCGGCATATGAAACGGATAATAATCCGACTTGCTTAAATCTTTAAGTTCTTTATACATATTAAACCTTTATACACGTCCGTTTCGCATAAGATATTATTCCGCCTGATTTTCAGTATTAGCTGAGCCATCTGCTGCTCCGGCATCCACAGTAGTAGTGCTGCCATCTGTGGCCGCTGTTGTATCTGTGACTCCTGCAGCCCCAGCTGCTGCAGCATCAGTCATCTGCTGCATAAGCTGCTCTAAAAGCTGCTGCTGAAGTTCTTCTTCTGTAGGCTCCTGCTTAGGTACAGACTGCTTTCCGCCATAGACGACTACAGCCTCTCCCTTATGTACGTTTTCAAAAATCTTCTTTGCTGCCGAACTTGGAAGATTTACGCATCCATGAGAACCTCCTGTAAGATATATACTTCCTCCAAAGGAACTTCTCCAGCTTGCATCATGGAGTCCGATATTTCCATTAAATGGCATCCAGTATTTAACAGGTGATGAATAATTTTCTCCTACAAGAGTAGCATCCTGCTCTTTGTAAGTGATCGCATAAGTACCATCAGGTGTAAAATTACCTGTTGAAACCTTTCCGGATACACAGTCAGTCTGTGTTACAAGATTTCCGGAAACATAACAATATACATGCTGATTATCGAGGTCTACTTCAACGTAAGTATCACCGATATCATTATCTCCGTAACACTGTGCTGTACTGAAATATACAGGAACCATTTCTCCCTGTTTGCCGCTGTTTATTGCTGCTACAAGCTCATCAACAGTTGAAGGACGATCCATCCACCATCCATAATCACCGCCGGAAACCGTTATTGTCTCTCCGGACGTCTTCTTAAATGAACGGCTTACTCCAAAAGTATCATGAGCTCTTGCAAGTGTATCGACATACTCTTTAGCCTTTGCCCTGTCAAGACTTACAGAAGTTCCATCAACACTGAGCCAGTCCTTGATAGTTGCGCCATCAAGATACTCTGTCTCATCTCCAAAAGTATAAGTTATTTTACTGGTAACATACTGATTTAAATTCTGGGCTGTCTCGTTAAGTTTTTCATCATCTGAAAAAATAGAAGGTCTCAGATAGCAGCCTGCCTCATCAAGATCAAGATTTTCAATGAGTGAACCGCATGCCGATCTTAAAGCCTCTAAAGTCTTGGTCTTATCAAGTGTAGATCCCTCGTCTTCGGCTATAACCGTATAACCTTCATCGGTATAATCACTTATATATGCATCGACTGGTTCTGCTTCTCCCTCGTAAAATCCAAGTGCATTGAATTCCGTCTCAAGAGCGAGATCATCAAATTCTGCTACCGAATCAGTAGAAAGCGATGTTTTCTTTACCAGTCCTATCGGCCATGAAAAAGCATTCTGCTTCGAC
>JAIKZC010000275.1 GCA_024682575.1 Lachnospiraceae bacterium
CCCCAAATAAAAGCTATCGACGGACTCCGGCTTTTTTCTTTCCATATTATACCATAGTATATTTATTAAATCGTTATTAATTTTAACACAATTTTTATTTCACTATAATTTTCTTTAGAAATAAAAAATAAGCTTGATTTATCCGTTACCGGACAAATCAAGCCTTTCTAACTGAGACACGCGGGATTTGAACCCGCGACACCCTGATTAAAAGTCAGGTGCTCTACCAACTGAGCTAGTATCTCATATTATTTAATTAACAACTCGCATGAAAACGCTAGCAGGGCTAGCTGGATTCGAACCAGCGAGTGCAGCAGTCAAAGTGCTGTGCCTTACCGCTTGGCGATAGCCCCAAACGGAATAACATTCATTTTGAAAGCGGGTGGAATAAGGGACTCGAACCCTTGATCTCCAGATCCACAATCTGGCGCGTTAACCAACTACGCCAATCCCACCATGTGTAAGACTTTAAGTCTTAACAGTGTGCCTGCAGGGATTCGAACCCTGGACCCTCGGCTTAGAAGGCCGATGCTCTATCCAGCTGAGCTACAGACACATAAACGAAAAATAGGCAAAAATGTAAGCGGGTGATGGGAATCGAACCCACGTATCCAGCTTGGAAGGCTGGTGTTCTACCATTGAACTACACCCGCAGTGTTTCTTTAGTCCGAATTAGATCGGGGTGACAGGATTCGAACCTGCGACCTCCTGGTCCCAAACCAGGCGCTCTAGCCAAGCTGAGCCACACCCCGTTTCCTTGGAACCTCATGTCCAATCCGTGACGCAAGAAATATTATATCTTCACTTGCCAATAAAGTCAACACTTTTTTTGAATTTTTTTTATTTTTTTTCAAAAATATTTGATTGCAATCTGAAACCCGCTATTTTCGCGGCTTTCCAGGGTTATGTAGGATGGATTTCTTCCCTCTTGTCTTGGATAAGATAAGCTTCCCGGGTTCATTACGGTCAGATTTCCCTCTTTTGCAAGATAAGGTTTATGAGTGTGACCATAAATTGCATAGTCTGCCCCCCTGCTCTCCGCTTCTTCCTGAAAACGATCCGGTCCCATAGAGACTCCATATCTATGTCCATGAGACATAAAGAATTTATATCCCTCTATCTTAAATACAAGTTCTTCCGGCAAACGTGAAAAATAGTCATTGTTTCCCATGACTATCTTACACTCACAACCTGCCAGCTCTGCTATAGCTTCTTCTCCATCCTCGACATCCCCTGCATGCAGGAGAAGATCAAACGGCCTCTCCTTCATTATGACCTTTCTCAGAATGTCATGTCTTCCATGTGTATCACTTACTACCAGTATTTTCATATTCTTCTATCAATTCCTTCATTGCTCTTAAAGCTTTGCCTCTGTGGCTCTCTTCGTTCTTGACCTCTGGTGGAAGCTCTGAGGTCGTTTTGCCATACTTGGGCAGTATAAATATAGGGTCATAGCCAAAGCCGTTCTCACCGTGCTCTGCGTAGCCTATACGTCCTTCCATGACACCACGCACTACTTTCTCACTTCCATCCGGAAAGACCGCTGCTACGGCGCATACAAAGCGTGCTGTACGTTTTTCATCCGGCACGCCCTCAAGTCTATCTATTATGGCATTATTCTTTATATGGTAAGACGTCTCTTCTCCCATATATCTTGCAGAATATATCCCAGGTTCTCCTCCGAGCGCGTCTACTTCCAGTCCGGAATCATCGGCAAGAACCAGTCCACCTGATAATTTCCATATGCTGCGCGCTTTTATGAGTGAATTTTCTTCAAAAGTCTTTCCATCTTCAACTATATCCGTTTCGATACCAGCATCTTTCATGGATTCGACCGGAATTGAAAAGCCCTCTAAGATCTCATTGATCTCTCTGACCTTATTTTTATTTCCGGTAGCAAATATTATCCTGTCAATTGTTTTCATTTGCAAAATATTCCTTTATAGTCTCTGTCAAAGCCTCCGATGCCTTCTCCATATAAGCATCCTCAGACATCAGAAGAGCTTCTTTTTTATTGGTAATATATCCAAGCTCCAGCATTATTGTTTTAGAGTTTAAATTCCTCATAAGCGAAATATTGGTTCCATCTTTCCAGCCGTCATCCTTTTCCGAGCATTTTTCGGCTATATTTGACGAAAAAGCTTCAGCAAGGGCTCTGTCTGCTGACAACGACAAAGCAGTTGTTCCTGTAGTGGTACGACTTTTTGAATCTGCGCCAACATGAATACTTACAACCAGATCCGCACTTACGGAACTTATAAAAGATAATCTTTCTTCATCCGAAAGGTTAGTATCTTTCTCTCTCGTATAATATATTCCTATATCATCCGAAGAAAGTGTCTTATGGAGTTTTTCAACCA
This sequence comes from Lachnospiraceae bacterium, assembly GCA_024682575.1. Classification (GTDB taxonomy): domain Bacteria; phylum Bacillota; class Clostridia; order Lachnospirales; family Lachnospiraceae; genus NK4A144. The sequence continues at coordinate 2,361 of JAIKZC010000275.1, forward strand.
CACCATTAACTATATCCTTTTCGGCTTTACCATAAGCTGTTGTTCCGCTATCATCTCCTCCATGACCCGGATCGATCACAAGGATATGATCATAAATATCCCTCGGACTTACAAATTTTATAAAAAGCTTATCGTCCCTGATCTCCGTCACAGGCTCAACTATTTCCTCTGACTCAAATACTATTGAAGCTGTTCCTTCCTCGAAACCATATTTGATATTTGTTATTCTTTTCATTTCTCCGGAAAAAAGATTTTTATGATAAAAATCCTGCTCTACAGGACTGATATTCACTGTGATCCGCCTTCCGCTGTGATTTTTACTGACCGTGACATTTTCTTCACCAAAATCATCCGGAAGCGGAATTGTGACGTATCCAGCCCTGTCACCGCTTCTCTCTGCCAGAGAGCTGTTATCGGTATATTCACCATCAGTCTGGTTGAACACACCTCTCTCCCTTGCAAATCCAATAGAAATATCATTTCCCGAAAAAATAAAATATATCATTGAAGAAAAAGCCAGAATAAAGAATATCAGAAAACCTGCTGTTTTCTTCATCTGTCATTCTCCTTAGGTCTTCTGGGCGGCTTAGGTCCTGGATACATATAGTAATAAGTTTTTATCATACCATTATATATTTTCCGGTTCTTCTGGGCTTTCTGTCCAAAGCTCTTTTCCATATCCTCATACGAGGAAATAATATATACAGACCAGCTGTCAAGCGCCCTGCATGCAGCTCCAAAATCCCTGTATATCGGGATGAGACTTTCCTTATCCTCGAGTCTTTCTCCATAAGGTGGATTTGTAACTATAAATCCGTATTTCTTAGGGTGTGAAAGCTCTTTTGCAGGTCTCTGCTGGAAATGGATCAATTTTTCCACCCCTGCTCTTTCAGCATTGGAACGTGCCACCTTTATTATTTCAGGATCTATGTCATATCCCTGGATTTCGGTATCTATATCCGTTACTACAAGGCTCTGTGCTTCATCTATCGCATCATACCATACTTTTCTCGGAACAAGCTCCTTCCAGCTCTCCGCTGTAAATTCCCTGTCCAGTCCGGGTGCTATATTTGCTGCGATCATTGCTGCCTCTATAGGTATGGTACCGCTGCCGCAGAAAGGATCTACAAGTATCCTGTCTTTTTTCCATGGTGTGAGCATTATAAGGGCTGCCGCCAGATTTTCAGCTATTGGCGCAACGCCCTGCATCTTTCTGTAGCCTCTCTTATGAAGCGAGTCTCCTGTACTGTCAAGCGCAACAGTGACCCTGTCCTTATACAAAAATACTCTTACCGGATATTCATCTCCATCCTCTTCAAAACGTTCAAGATGGTAGGTCATCTTCATCTTCTCTACCATTGCCTTTTTCATTATGGACTGAATATCTGAAGGGCTGAAAAGCTTTGATTTCACAGTTGATGCTTTTTTCACCCAGAATTTTGCATTCTTTGGAAGAAATTCCTCCCAGGGCAAAGCCTTAGTGGCTTCAAAAAGCTCATCATAAGTTCGTGCTTCAAACTCACCGACTTCTATCAAAACCCTTTCTGCGGTTCTGAGTCCGATATTCGCACGCGCAACAGCTTCAGCATCTCCTGCGAAAGTCACCCTTCCGTCATCTGTTCTTACAATTTCATATCCTAATTCAGTTACTTCTCTTTTTAATACTGCTTCCAGTCCAAAGTGACATGGAGCTATAAGGTTAAATTTTCTCATGTTTTTAATTTTAGTCAGAGCCTCCGCTTTCGTCAACAAATATATTTTTATGCAAAGAAAAAACCCCGACACAAGTGTCGGGGTTTCATGAGGGGAGTATAAATATTTATAAAGGGGTTATCATAAAAAGAATTATTGAAGGGTTAACTCTTTTTACGTCGATTATAATATCATGCTCCAATATAATTAGCAACTGTTTTTTTGTTCAAAATATTATTTCAAAAGTTGATTTTTTTACGCCTGGCTTACGGGATAGGCTTCCGGCAAGAGTTCACAGTATCCCTCCATTAGAATTTTAAACTCTTCAAATGTAAATTTTGCACGAAATTCTTCCAGTTTTTCAATCTTATGATTTTTGTGAGGATTTTTTCTATCCTTTGCAAAATAATGCTTTGCATTCCAGAATCCCATATCTGTAAATCTGGTAATGTCATTAAAAGCTATGGTCTTTGCCTCTATATCAACCTCCGGATGTGTATGGATCACAGCATGTCTCATTCTCAGAAGAAGAGTCTTCGCATTTACCTCTTCATTTAAGTTGAGAACTCTGAAATATCCATCATAAAATCCACGTGCAAAATAACTGTCAACTATATCCCCGTTTTCTTTATCGCCGTGTTTCTTAAGAAGCTCATCAGCCTTTGAGCCTTCTTTGAACGCCATAGTCTCCGGCAGCAGATCAAAGTCCGCTCCCTTCGGATACATTGTAAGACCCGTTAAAGCATTTATAAGAGCTGAAAAATCATCAGCCTCCGCACCCTCGAGCATTTTCTTTGTCTTTTCAGCGTAAAGCGCTATCATTTCTCTGTCTTTCATAAATTAAAGATAACCTCCGATTTCTGTATATCGTCTACTCTGACGATCTCTAGTCCTTAAGCCTCAGCAGGAGGATCAATACAACTATCATAAATACAGGTCCGAAGAAATAGAAAAGTGCGCCGATAGCCTTAAATATCAGAACAAGGAACAGTATGATAACCGCAAGTATTGTAAAAAGTATAAGGGCAGCTTTCCATCCGCTGAAGATGTGCATATTATTTCTGCCATTTTTCTCTTTTCCAAAACCATACGAATAAGTTCTGTTGTTTTCCCTGCCTGTATCAGAATCATAGTCAGCCTCGGCATAAGAAGATTTTGCCATTGGAGATGAAGTCTCGATTATCGTCTTTGCTATGAGTCTCGGGTCTCCGAGCTTCTCCATTACTTCTTCCTCGCTCTGCCCTTTCTGTATCTCCGTTGAAATATATTCCTCATAAAAATTCATATTTTCATTGAAGACCTCCGGCGATACCTCACCGCTCAGAGCTCTTTTTAAGGCATATAAAAATTCCTGTTTTGTCATATTGTCGTTCTGCATAAAACTCCGCTTTCCTGACTGCTTTTTTCGCGAGTAAACTCAAATCTGATTATAACACGTTTAATGTGTCTTTTTAAACCTTTTAACTATTATAAACACTGCCAGAATGACTAAAACAAGACTTCCGGCAACGATATGCGGAAGATAATGATATTTGTCCCGGATAATATAAAAACTTCCGTCCCCATCCATCTTAAATACCACATATTTTCCATCAGGATAACTTTCCACCGGAACTATTTTATCCCCGTTTTCTATAGCCACTCTGTACCAGTCTTTATAGCCTGTTGACAGAAGTCTTATGGTATATTCACCATCCGCTGCCGCCGCGTTATCTTTTATCTGAAAGATATACTTATCAACTGTTTCATAATTTTCAGCGGCATCTTTTTTATCTGCTTCGTATTTTTCATAGGCAAGGCTGCTGCCCTTTGTAAAATTGCCGGATACCAGTAATACCGGAAATGGTTCATCCGAAGCCAGTGTGCTTATCATGCTCGCATAGGTCACTTTTATCACAATATTCTGCCTTATATCTTGAAGCTCAGAAAAATCCATTGACACTGTCTTCTTCCCATCACTTATAAAATCAGGAAGTTCGTCAGCACTTATACTGCTTCCATAATCTTTTTCTATGACAGCAGCCTTTTCATCATCAACTATAAAAGTCACTCTGACTTTGCCGAAGTCCTCCGGTGTACCTTCTTTTGCCAAAAGCTCCTCATAGCTTATTTCCTCTGCTTCATCTGTGAGACTGAGCCCGTTTATCGCAGCTCTTCCATAGTCAACATATAAATTTCCGCTGGCAGAGGAGTTTTCTTCGTCAATAAGCATTCCTGCTACCGCTCCGTAGCGTTCACCATTTCCCTCTATCTCTGTCATTGTCGTATTATTATAGAGATTACCTGCCATGCCTGCTATTCCGCCGGCATAATCATTGCCCGAAATTGTCTGCATGGAATAACAGTTTCTGATCACATTTTTTGCGTATCCTGCTATTCCTCCTGTGTAGTCTCCGTCTTCATTAGTTACCATTCCATAGTTTTGAGATGCGATGACCGCACCCACTTCCATACGTCCTACTATACCTCCGGCATAGCTGTTTCTTACATCCACACCGCCATAATTTTTACATCCATTCACGGTGGCCTGTTTTGTCCTTGTATATTTAAGGCTTAGCTGACCTCCGCTCACAACTTCAAAATCAGACTGCAGATCAATATCAACTCCGGCGAAGCCCGTAATACCTCCGCCATTAATATCAGAGCTTATAAATCCATTATTTACACAGCCGATGATCTTTCCTTTTCCCGGATCTGTATCCGTTGTATCTGACACATCATCGAAGATCTCATCGATATCGTCTGTATTCTGTATACGGCTGAGTTCGGCATCCAGCTCGTCAAATCCGTCATGCAGGGTATCATTTAAGAGATTCATCTCACTAACAATTTTATCCATATGATCCCTGATCTCTTTGTCAGAGCTTTTCAGCGAATCACTTAAGGCATCCATCTGCGTTGCCATCATGTCAGTTTTAGACGTTATATCATCATCAGTCCCTCTGATATCTGTTTTATAACTGTCATAAGCGCCTCTCAGATAATCATCAAGTGCCTCTGAAGCATCCAGTGCATCAGACAGTCCGTCTTTGATCTCTCCGGCATTTTTGGCGATCCTGTTGCCGACCCCTTCTATCTGCTTTATCTCGTTATAAATATCTGTATTTAAGTTTTTAATTGCAGAGATATAAGAGCTCATATCGATACTGAGACCGCTTGAAGCAGAATTTTCTGTATCCTTTATTATCCTGATGATCTTATCAATATCATTCTTTATGGCTGTTGAATAATCTGCGGTTTCGATATCTTTAATATCTATTCCGTCAAATGCAGCCCTCAGATCATCTACTTTCCCTCTTATCTCTCCTTCCGTTATATCATCCTTCGATCTATAGTAGCTTTTATAGCCGCTTACTGTTCCTCTGAGGTCATCTACAGTAGTCCTGATATCATCAATTTTCCCCTGTGTCTCGTCATCAGCACTCTGAGCTATATCATTAAGCTCATCCATGAGATCATTCATCTTATCTATCTCATCACTGCTTCTGTCAAAGGCATCTTCACTATAGATATTCTCCGTATATGCTTCAAACTGGCCTGCGATCCCGCCGACATTTTTTCTGCCTGCTATATCTCCGCTGTTAACGCAGTTATAAAGAATACCTCTTTCATAGCCAACGATACCGCCATTATTATAACCAAGATGCGAAAAGCCGACATTTCCGCTGTTTTCACAGTTTCTGATTATTCCGGAAGATGCTCCGGCTATGCCTCCGCTATAGTTTATTTTATTCTCATCCGTTATTTTTTCTTTAATATCATCATTTAAGAGATCTATCTCATCCGGATTCAGCTTTTCAAGATTCTTACTTCCATCATCTTCATTTATTTTTTTGAAAGCTGAAAGATGTTCGTCATCCTGCGGAATATTGTTGACAGATCCGCTGTTTTTCGCGCCATCGATCACGCCTTCATTAAATCCTGTTATACCTCCGCTGCGTCTTTTTGCCAGGATGATTCCTTCATTTCTGCAATTATCTATCTCGCCGGATTCGTCATTATGTCCGGCAATTCCTCCCGCAGCTTCAGAAGCTACAAGACTTCCCCCGAAAACACAATTCTTTATATATCCCTTATTTATTCCGGCTATTCCGCCTATATTTTCTGCTTTTCCATCCGGTGCGATCTGCCCTTCAAGCCGCAGATCTTCAACTGTTCCACTTTCCGTGACCGTCTTTATAAATCCGCTTTCGGATGCTGCATCTTCCAGCTTAAATCCCGTAATTTTATGTCCGTTTCCGTCAAAAGTCCCTGCCATGACAGCTATAGGTTCAAACCCACTGTCAGAAAGATCTATATCTTCAGTTAAAACTATCTTTTTTCCTGATGTGTATTTATCAGAAACAGCCTTCTTCGAAAACTCAACAAGCTCATCTGCGCTGGATATCTCCATATCCGCGGACCCGTATCCGCTCTCCGCTGCCGACAGAGGAATTATATTCGTCAGCATGCAAAAGCTCATCAGCAGACCGAAGGCAGCTTTATAATATTTATTTACCTGCATCTTTTACCGCCTCACTAGCTTTACCCGTTTCCAGAGTAAATTTCATATCACCGTTTACCGTACCAACAAGATCTGCATCAATATATCCTGAAAAATATCCCTTTACATGTCCGTTAAGCTCCATTACAGAAGCCTTGCGTTCAAGGTTCTGTCCTCCTGCGATCTGTCTGTGTATAACGAAAGCAGTCCTGTCAAAAAGAGGGTCGCAGATACAGAGTATCTGTGGAAGTATGAGCATTACAAGTATGATAGATGTAAGCGTTCCTCTTCCAAGGGCTATTCCGATCGCAGATATTACTGCATTACTTGTGCAGTATCCTACTGCAAAACCGCATGCCGTAAGGATCGTTCCGGACGTAAGGATTGTTGCAAAGGACTGGTTAAGACTCGCAACAATAGCCTCTTTTCTGCTCGGAAGTTCTTTTCTGAGCACCATATATCTATTTGTAATAACTATCGCATAGTCTACAGTTGCTCCCATCTGTATCGAGCTCACGATCAGATAGCCAAGGAAATACATAGGAGTATTAGTAAGGTATGGTATAGAGAAATTGATCCATATACTTCCCTGTATCGTTAGCAGCAGTACAAAAGGTACGCTTGCCGACTGAAATGTAAAGAGAAGTATCACACCTACAAAAAATGCCGTAAGGGCAGATATAAGTGTATTATCCTTGCTGAAGGAAGCTGAAAGATCCTGGTTACTGGTAGGATCACCTACAAGATATATCCTGTTTGTATAATAACTCTGAACCATTTCCCTTACTTCATTTATATGTTCGAAAGTTTCCTCTCCCTCGACTTCGCCATTCATCGTGAATACTATTCTCGAATATTCCTCACCTTCGAGCTGCTCCCTGGCATTATCTATGCTTTCCTTAATATCATCAAGGTCTTCTGTCTGATCTGCACTCAGATTAATGGCGTTCTTTTCTTTCTGTTCATATATATAATCGATCATATCAAGAACAGATATCTTATATTCATCTATACCATCGATAAATGCTCCATAAGCCTCATTTTCCTTTGCATAGGCCGTGTAAAGCAATTTTACCAGTCCGGTATCAACATCAACTACCTCTGCAAGTTCTCTTGGATTAAGCTCATCTGTAAGAACATATTCTTTGTCATCTCCGACATCTACATTTGCCAGTGCAGTTATATCGCCGACATAATCAAATTCAGTCAGTTTTTCGATAATCTCCTTTTCCTTGGTGTAATCACCTTTTGGAATCACTATCGCCATCTGACTTCCTGTCTCAAAGGTTTGATCTATCCTGTTCTTCGCTCTGACATAATCAGTCATCTTTGCGCATTTAGCCGAATATTTATCAAAAATATAAGGGCAGTTATTTGAGCAATATACAGCAAATACAAGCAATGCGATAAATAAGACCGGCATCACATGTCTGGTAGCATAAATGAAATTACCATAATGATTGATCGTAGGAACGAAATTTTTGTGTCTGCTCTTTTCAATGATATTTCTGCACATCATTATAAGACAGGGCATAAACAGGAATACCGTAAGCATCGAAAATACAATTGATTTACAAAGTACAAGTCCCAGATCCCGTCCTATCTGGAAATGCATAAATACCAGCGCCAGAAGTCCTGCCATCGTGGTAAGCGAGCTTGAAGAGATTTCAACTATAGCCTTTGAAAGAGCCTGTATCATTGCTTCTCTTGAGTCTTGACCCTTATTTTTTTCTTCGAGGTAGCGATGGAAAAGAATAATAGCATAGTCTATGGCAAGGCCAAGCTGAAGTACTATATCCACTGCATTCGAAATAAATGATATTGTTCCGAAAACATAGTTTGTACCCTTATTGAGTATTGCTGCCATTATAAATGTCGCAATGAATATCGGAACCTCTGCGTAGGTCTCAGATGTAAAAAGCAATACAACAACTATAACTATGGCAACTATTCCAAGAATAAATCTGATATCCGCCTGTAATTCTGCAGATTCATCAAGGTCTACTGTTGTATATACATAGCTGTCATAATCCTTGACATAATCCCTGACATCTGCGATCGCCTGCTGCGTAATATCGGCTTCTTTCTCATCAGTAAACATCACTGTGATCAGTGCGGCCGAATCTTTATAATAATCCTCAAGGCTTTCCTCGTTATAATCGCTGTCATCAGGATCGTAGAATTTGACAGTATCAACACCCGCTATCTCAGCAATACCATCTGCTGCTATTTTTGCCCTGTCATATGTTATATTTGCAAGAAGGATCTTGGCCGTTCCGAAGGTCTTAAATTCCTCATCCATGAGGTCAACGCCTATCCTTGTCTCCGTCGTATCCGGAAGATATTTTGCAACATCGTTTTCGACCTCAACTCTTCCCATTGATACGGCACAATATATTGCCATAACTATAAATAAAACAAAAAATCCCGATCTTTTATCTACAATGAATTCTGCTATTCGATACATAGGATTATTCTTATTTGAACTCATTTAAACCTTTATCCCTTCCAAAAATTATCCTTTAAAAATCTTCTTTTAAGAAAACAATCCGGAAAAAAATCCTTTTTTTCTTACAATATAAAACTCTGTCTCGTCTCCGATATCTGCAATAAGATATTTTCCATCTCTGCTGCAATCCGCTGTTTCTAAGCCATTATCCGAAAGAAAAGCCAGCAGATCTTTTTTATTTTCATCCAGGATCCTTATTTTATGCTTTCCCGGAATCATTCCATATTCGGATTCTGTAGTAAACGATATTTTGGAGACTATTTC
>JAIKZC010000279.1 GCA_024682575.1 Lachnospiraceae bacterium
GGCAGCTTTCGTTACTTATATCAGGGCAATTCTTTTGAGAGATACAGGAGCAACGATTTCGCCATTTAATGCATTCCTTCTTTTACAAGGTGTAGAGACGCTTTCATTAAGAGTTGAAAGACATGCAGAAAATACAAAGAAAGTAGTAGAGTTTTTAAGAAACAATCCGCTCGTAGAAAAGGTAAATCACCCATCTCTTCCTGAGCATCCGGATCATGAACTCTATGAGAGATATTTCCCGAATGGAGGAGCTTCTATTTTTACTTTTGATATAAAAGGCGGAAAAGAAGAGGCATGGAAATTTATTGATAACCTGAAGATATTTTCACTTCTAGCAAATGTAGCAGATGTAAAGAGTCTGGTTATACATCCGGCATCGACCACACATTCACAGCTTTCAGAAGAGGAACTTGAGGACCAGGGAATACATCAGAATACTATTCGTCTTTCAATAGGAACAGAGCATATTGATGATATTATTGCAGATCTGAAAAATGGATTTGATGCTATAGGCTAAAGATTGTTTGGCTATTAATTAAACAAAATGTGAAAAGATAGATTTGGGAGGAACAGATATTATGAAAAAGAAAAATTTAAATAAATTGCTTTCTACTGTATTGACTTTAACTATTGCTGCATTTGCTATTACCGGCTGCGGATCGGTAAATGCACAGGAACTGCCATCAACTGAAAAAAGCAGTGAGGCATCAGAAAATGATGGAGAAAGCGAAAATAAAAATTACCGGACTCTTGACGAGATAAAAGAAAGCGGGACTATTAACATAGGTGTATTTTCTGATAAGAACCCATTTGGCTATGTGGATGAAAATGGTGATTATCAGGGCTATGATGTCTATTTTGCAGAAAGAATAGGACAGGATCTGGGGGTTGATATAAATTATGTGTCTACGGAAGCTGCAAGCAGAGTTGAATATCTTGAAACCGGTAAGGTAGATATTATATTGGCAAATTTTACGGTAACAGATGAAAGAGCTGAAAAGGTTGACTTTGCATTACCGTATATGAATGTAGCACTTGGTGTTATATCACCTGAAACTAATGTGATCGAAGATATAAGCCAGATAAAAGAAGATGACCAGGTTATAGTTATCTCAGGAACTACCGCAGAGACATATTTTGAAAAGAATTATCCGGATATTCAGCTTCAGAAGTTTGATACATATGCTTCTGCAAAGACTGCATTTGAAAATGCTACCGGTGTTGCCTGGGCAAATGATAATACTGAAGTAATAGCCTACGCTAACGAAAATGAAGGATATGTTGTTGGCATTCCATCGCTTGGAAGTCAGGATACCATTGCTCCTGCGGTAACGAAGGGAAACAGTTCGCTTCTCGACTGGTTGAATGAGGAAATCCAAAATCTTGGAGATGAGCAGTTTTTCCATAAGGCATATGAGGAAACCCTGATCGATACTTATGGAAAAGATTATGAGGAAACACTTGTAGTAGAAGGCGGTGAGATTAAGTAAATTATGAGGAGAGTCATTTGACTCTCCTGTTTTAATCTGATCATATACGAGTTGTATATTTAGCCTAAATCATAAAAGAAGAGGAAATAGGTATGGAGCTAGAAATTTTATCAGCTTATTTTCCGAAATATCTGGAAGCTTTTCTCCTCACGGTGAGGATAGGAATTATTGGAATTGGGATTTCGTTTATTTTGGGAATTATAGCAGCCTTTTTTATACATTTTAAAATAGCTTTCTTTGCAAAGTTTTTTACTGCATATATAGAATTATTTAGAAATACACCGCTTCTCGTACAATTATTTTTAATTTATTTTGGACTACCTAAAATAGGAATAGCAATCCCGGCAGAGGTATGCGGGGCTTTAGGACTGGGACTGCTTGGAGGAAGTTATATGGCAGAGGGTTTCAGAAGCGGTTTAGCTGCAGTTGCGGATTCGCAGGCAGAGGGTGCATTGGCGTTGGGAATGAAAAAGAGTCAAATGTTTATTTTTGTAATATTTCCGGAAGCTTTTTATTTAAGTGTACCGGCTGTTACAGCAAATATTATTTTTTTATTGAAAGAAACAAGTGTATTTTCCGCAATCAGTCTGATGGATCTGATGTTCAGGGCAAAGGATCTGATCGGACTTTACTATAACACAAAAGAAGCTTTATTTTTATTGGTAATCTTTTACATGATCATGTTAGTTCCTGTATCAATTGCAGCTAATCTGATCGAGGGAAGAGTACATTATAAAATGTTTGGAGCATAAATATGGGATTTGAACTTTTATTAAAAGGAAATAATATGGCCAGATTAGTTGGAGGCTTATTGGTTGCACTCAGGATCAGCATGATATCAGTGATGATAAGCATGGTTCTGGGAGTTATCCTTGGCAGTATTATGACATTGAAAAATCCGGTCATTTCATTTATTTGTAAAATATATTTGGAAACCATACGAATTATGCCGCAGATGGTTTTGCTTTTTCTGGTTTATTTTGGAACAACCAAGGCAATGGGTATAAATTTATCTGCAGAAACTGCATCTATAATAGTTTTTACATTATGGGGAACAGCAGAAATGTCTGATCTTGTAAGAGGAGCAGTTAACAGTATCCCAAGAATTCAATATGAAAGCAGCTATTCATTGGGAATGACAGTAAAACAAACATATATATTTGTAATAATACCACAAACTATAAGGAGGCTCCTGCCTCTTTCGATAAATCTGATAACCAGAATGATAAAAACCACGAGTCTGGTAATGATGATAGGTATAGTAGAGGTTTTAAAAGTTGGCCAGCAGATAATTGAAGCAAATAGAAAAAGTTCACCTGAAGCAGCATTCGGGATTTATACGACAATATTTATTTTATATTTTATTGTGTGCTCATCGATCAGTCTGTTATCAAAATATTTTGAGAAGAATTGGGAAAATTAGTATGGAAGAAATTTTAAGTTTAAATAATCTGACTAAAGTATATGATAATTTTACGGTATTGAATCATGTAAACTTAAGCGTAAATAAAGGAGAAGTAGTTGTAATAGTTGGTCCATCCGGATGTGGTAAGAGTACTTTGCTTAGATCTATTAATGCTTTTGAAGATATTCAGGATGGAACAGTATCTCTTTATGGAGAAAGAATTAATCCATGTGAAGGAAAGCTAAATAAAGTTAGGGAAAAAATCGGGATGGTCTTTCAAAGTTATGATCTATTTCCGCACAAAACTGTTTTGCAGAATATGATACTTGCACCAATGATGGTGAAAAAAATAAAGAAAAAAGAAGCAGAAAAAGAAGCATTAGAATTATTAAAGCGTGTAGGTTTGGCAGAGAAAAAAGATAATTATCCCTGGCAGTTATCAGGTGGTCAGAAGCAGAGAGTAGCCATAGTCAGAGCGCTGATGATGCATCCGGAAGTTCTTCTTTTAGATGAGATAACGGCTGCGCTGGATCCTGAGATGGTAAGAGAGGTATTGGAGGTTGTTGTAGATCTTGCCAAAGAGGGAAGAACAATGGTTATCGTTACCCATGAAATGTCATTTGCCAGAGCAGTTGCAGACAGAATGGTTTTTATTGATGGAGGGCATATTGTAGAAGAAGGAAGTCCGGATGAATTCTTTGAGCATCCTAAAACAGAGAGGTTAAAAAAGTTTCTGGATTCCTTCATCTATAATTAGTCTTATCTTTCCCTTATCAAGTCACTGAGATATTTACTATAAAAGAAATCGTGTGTAAGTTGATCAAATTCTGTCCATAACGGTAAGGTTTCGCATTCGGATGCCCTTGGACAAGGCTCTGTTCCGGTCATGAGGCAGGAAACAGAAACAAGGGGACCATCCATAAGCTCTATAATTTCTCCGAGACAATATTCTTCCGGTTTTCTGCAAAGCTTATATCCGCCGCCTCTTCCACTTGTACCAAAGAGAAGCTTTGCGGAAACCAAATCTTTTACGATAATTTCCAGATATTTTTTTGAAATATTCTGTCTGGCTGCGATGTCTTTTAAGGGAATATATTTTCCGTCATAATTTTCTGCAATATCTAATAATACACGAATTGCATAGCGACCTCTTGTTGTTATCATTGAGACATCTCCTTTCTTTTAATCAATTATACAGTGACCAGATATGTGAAACAAGCAAGAATTTATTAATAATATAACACCTATTGACATACTAGGCAAATATATTTATAATTCGGCTTAATTCTTAATTGAAACAGGAGATATTAATGGCTAAGGTGATAGTTGGTATGTCAGGAGGCGTTGATAGTGCTGTCTCTGCATATATATTAAAGAACAAAGGATATGATGTGACAGGAGTTACTCTTCGTACACTATTATCAGATAGTAAATGCTGTGAAATAGATGATGCAAGGAGAGCTTCCTGGAAAATTGGGATAAAATATTATACACAGAATTGTATTTCAGAGTTTAAGGAAAAAATAACGGATCCTTTTATTAATAATTATCTAAGTGGTATTACGCCTAATCCTTGTGTTATCTGCAATCGCCTGATCAAGTGGGACAGGCTGCTCTATTACGCAGATATCTTAAAGGCAGAATATATTGCTACGGGTCATTATGCAACTATAGTTAAAAAAGATAATGGAAGATATACAGTAAAAATGGCGGAGGATGCAGGAAAAGATCAGACATATATGCTCTATCGCCTGTCACAGGAGCAATTATCGAGAACGCTTATGCCTCTTGGTAAATTCAAGAAAGATGAAGTGCGTGAGATTGCAAAGAATGCAGATATTCCTCTTGCAGAAAAAAAGGATTCCCAGGAAATCTGCTTTGTAACAAATGGAGGCTATGCTGACTATATCGAAAAAAACTCGAAGAATCCAATTCCGGGAGAAGGAAATTTTCTTGATGAGACAGGAATTGTAATAGGAAAACATAGAGGGATCATTCATTACACAGTAGGACAACGAAAAGGTCTTGGTCTGGCACTTGGTTATCCGGCATATGTTAAGGAGATACGCGCAGCAGAAAATGAGATAATAATAGGAAAAGAGGAATCATTATACAGAAAAGAAATTATATCTAATGATCTATCTTTTATGAGTATTGCAGATCCGAATGTTGGGGACGAATTTGAGGCTGTAGTAAAGGTTCGCTATCATCATGCAGGGCAGAGAGCAAGGATAAAAATGATCGACGATAAGACAGTCAAAATCAGCTTCAAAGATCCTGTAAGAGCAGCATCACCTGGACAATCTGCAGTCTTTTATGATAAGGAAGGCTGTGTGATAGGAGGCGGAATAATTATCAGAAGTTAATATGTTTTTCTGATTGCTAATTTCTCGACAATTAAATAAGATATTATTAACAATAAATACAGTTTATATAATGAGGGTAAT